>NZ_AKJJ01000032.1:0-128491 GCF_000282395.1 Pseudomonas sp. GM55
AGTGAAACGATGCATCGCCGATGGTAGTGTGGGGTTTCCCCATGTGAGAGTAGGTCATCGTCAAGATTAAATTCCGAAACCCCTATCTGCGTACGCAGGTAGGGGTTTTGTTTTTGTGCGTGAAAAAACAGGGCTGGCTGTTGCACATTTTGCACAGTTATTTTCAGTTCATGGCACTAGAATAGGGCCAACTTTTTCAGACTCAGAGCCTTTATGCCGGATCCGGTTGACGCCCAAGGGCTGTCAGAATTACCGCTAGACAATCTGGTTGCCTGTCATGAGTGCGACCTGCTCATGCGTAAGCCAGAACTCGCCCATGGCGAAAAAGCCCTGTGCCCGCGCTGTGGCTACGAGCTTTATGCCAATCGCTACAACGTCGTACAGCGCAGCCTTGCCCTGGTTATCGCCGCCCTGTTGTTGTTTATTCCGGCGAACTTTTTACCCATCATGCAACTCAATCTGCTCGGGCAATCTTCGCAAGACACGGTCTGGAGCGGTGTTGTCGCGCTTTTTGACACAGGCATGCAAAGCGTTTCAGCGATCGTGTTCCTGTGCAGCATGGGGATTCCGCTGCTCAAGCTACTGTGCCAATTGGCCGTATTGTTGAGTATCCGTTTTGATGTCGGACGCAGCTACGGCTTGTTGCTCTATCGCATTTATCACCATATACGCGAATGGGGGATGCTCGAGGTTTACTTCATGGGCGTTCTCGTAGCGATCGTCAAGCTGGCAGATATGGCAGCAATCACCGTAGGCCTCGGCCTGGCGTGCTTCATTGGATTGTTGTTGATTCAGGTCTGGCTGGAAGTCGTGATGTCGCCTCACCAGATCTGGCAAGCGTTATCAGGAGAGGATGCCCATGCGGGCGATTGATGCAGGCATTCTGATTTGCAAGGAATGTCATGAATTGAACAGGCAGGAAGCTGATACCGATGAGCAAGTCTGTACGCGCTGCGGAGCGCTGGTGCATGCCCGCAGCCCGAACAGCCTGGTACGGACCTGGGCATTGCTGATTACCGCCGCCATTCTCTACATACCGGCCAATTTGTTGCCGATCATGACCGTGAACTCCTTGGGCAAAGGTGCGCCCAGCACGATCATGGCCGGTGTGATCGAGTTGATTCACTACGGCATGTTCCCCATTGCGGCCGTGGTGTTTATCGCCAGTATCATAGTGCCCACCTTCAAGCTGGTCGGCATCGCCTTGCTGCTGTTTTCCGTGCAGCGTCGTCAACCCCTTTCGGCTCGCCAGCGTATCTGGATGTACCGCTTCATCGAGTTCATCGGCCGCTGGTCGATGCTCGATATCTTTGTGATCGCCATCCTGGTGGCGGTCGTCAATTTTGGACGGCTTGCCAGCATTGAAGCCAATCTTGGCGCCATCGCTTTCGCCACTGTGGTGATTCTGACGATGCTTGCCGCCGTAACTTTCGATCCCCGACTGATTTGGGATAACACGGAGTCGGACGACGACCATGACTGATTTGCCCGTAGCGAAAACCCGACCGGCCTCCAACTGGTCTGCCATTTGGGTGTTGCCCCTGATCGCCTTGATCATCGGTGGCTGGCTTGGCTGGCGTGCTTACAACGAGAATGGCATCGAGATTCAGGTGCGCTTTGAAAGCGGTGAAGGCATTCAGGCCAACAAGACGGAAGTCGTCTACAAGGGCATGTCGGTCGGCAAGGTCAAAAGCCTCAAGCTCGATGACGAGGGCAGTTCCAAAGGCGTGATTGCCAGCATCGAAATGAACAAGGACGTAGAGCAATACCTGCGAACCAGCACGCGTTTCTGGCTGGTCAAGCCGAGCGTGACGCTGGCCGGTATTACGGGCCTCGAGACGCTGGTTTCGGGTAACTACGTTGCAATCAGTCCGGGCGAGGGTGAACCGGTTCGCAAGTTCAAGGCCCTGGCACAGGAGCCACCGCTCTCCGATGCCCAACCGGGTCTGCACCTGACCATCAAGGCTGATCGCCTGGGTTCGTTGAACCGTGGCAGCCCGGTGTTCTACAAACAGATCAAGGTCGGGCAGATCAAGAGCTACGTACTCTCCGAAGATCAGAGCACTGTTGAGCTCAAGGTTTTCATTGAACCGACCTACGCCAAACTGGTGCGCAAACACACACGCTTCTGGAACGCCAGCGGCATTAGCATCGATGCCAATCTGTCCGGTGTGAAAGTGCGCAGCGAGTCGTTGGCCAGCATCGTCGCCGGGGGTATTGCGTTCGCTACGCCTGAAAACCGCAAGGACAGCCCGCCTACCGATCCAAGCCTGCCGTTCAGGCTCTATGAAGACTTCGATGCGGCGGCGGCCGGTATCCGGGTCAAGGTCAAGCTCAGCGACTTCGAAGGCTTGCAGGCCGGTCGTACGCCGGTGATGTACAAAGGCATTCAGGTCGGCAATCTCAAGGCGCTGAAGGTCGATCCCGATCTGTCCGGGGCCACCGCCGAATTGACGATGGACCCGTTGGCCGAAGATTACCTGGTGGAGGGTACGCAATTCTGGGTGGTCAAACCGTCGATTTCCCTGGCGGGGATTACCGGCCTGGAAGCGCTGGTCAAAGGCAACTACATCGCTGTGCGTCCTGGCGACAAGGGCTCCGCACCGCAACGCGAATTCGTGGCGCGGCCGAAGGCACCACCGCTGGATCTGCGCGCGCCGGGCCTGCACCTGGTGTTGTTCACTGAAAACCTTGGTTCGCTGGAAGTCGGCAGTCCGGTTCTCTACAAGCAGGTCAAGGTCGGTTCGGTACAGAGCTATCAGTTCTCGCGAACCAAGAAGCAGTTGATCATCGGCGTGCACATCGAGAAAGAATACGAGGATCTGGTCAACGCCTCGACACGTTTCTGGAATGCCAGCGGCATCACGCTCACGGGCGGACTGACCGGTGGGATTCAAGTCAAAAGTGAATCGCTGCAAAGCTTGATGGCCGGCGGTATTGCGTTTGAAACCCCGGAAGCCAAGGCGCCGCTACAGAAGCGCATTCCACGCTTCCGCTTGTTCGCCAGCCATGACGACGCCACGCAAAAAGGCGAAGTCATCACCATCAGGCTGGATCGTGCGGATGGCTTGCGTACCGGCACTCCGATTCGTTTCAAGGGCCTGGATGTCGGCAAGGTGGAAGGCGTTGATCTCAGCGAGGACCTGCAATCGGTGCTGCTGACCGCGCGGATTACGGAAGTGCCGGAGCGCATCGCCCGGGTCGGTAGTCAGTTCTGGGTGGTCAAGCCTGAGCTGGGGTTGATCAAGACCTCCAACCTCGAAACCCTGGTGACCGGGCAATATATCGAGGTGCAACCGGCGCCGAAGAATTTGGGGCCGCAGAAGAACTTTGTGGCTTTGGCCACTGTGCCGGAAACGGCCAAGCAGGAAGCGGGATTGAGCCTGGTGCTGAGCGCTGCCCGTCGCGGTTCGCTGAAGGCCGGAGTGCCGGTGACGTATCGCGAAATCACAGTGGGCAAGGTGACGGGTTATGAGTTGGGTCAGACAGCTGATCGTGTCCTGATCCATATTCTGATTGAGCCGAAGTACGCGCCACTGGTACGCAGCGGCACCCGGTTCTGGAACACCAGCGGATTCGACTTCGATGTCGGTCTGTTCAGGGGGGCAACGGTGCGTACTGAGTCCCTGGAGACGATGATTCAGGGCGGTGTCGCCTTTGCCACGCCGGACGGCGAGCGCATGGGCGGCCCGGCGCAACCGGAGCAGACGTTCGCGCTGTTCGACAAGTTCGAGGATGAGTGGTTGACCTGGGCGCCGAAGATTTCCCTCGGTAAATAGTCTGAGGGTTATGTGGCGTCAGTGATGACGCCTTCGCGGGCAAGCCCGCTCCCACAGGGTTCTTGGTTGGTCACAAATATTGTGTACACCCAATCTCCTGTGGGAGCGGGCTTGCCCCGGGCGGCGTTCCGACGAAGAGGCCCTGAAACTCACTGAAAGTCTTCAGTAGTGCCCACAAAAAGGCCGCGATCCATTGGATCGCGGCCTTTTTCATTGCCTTCGACTCAAGCGTCAGACCGCGTCCAGCTCCGGTTCATCCGCTTGCTCGTTGCTCGTCGCCTTCACCTGGTCATGACGACGGATGTACTTCCAGTCCGCTTCATCGATGTAGATCCCGTTCGGCCCGCTGCCGCCTTCCAGGTCGATGGCGACACTGGCGCAGACCTGCGGCTTCACGCTCGCCAGGATCGGTACGAAGCCCAGTTGCAGGCTGGTTTCCAGCAAGGCGGCCTGGTTTTTCTCATCGATGTCCGCCGCCTCGTCGAGGTAGTACGGCAGGCGCACACGACCGGCCTGGTCACGGTCCATCAAGTGCAGCAACAAGTACATGTTGGTCAGGGCCTTGATGGTCATGGTGGTGCCGTTGGACGCCGCGCCGTCGATGTCGGTGTGGATCACCGGTTGGCCGTTGACCTTGGTGATCTCGAACGCCAGTTCGAACAAGTCCTTGAGGCCGAGCTGGTTGTGGTTGGCGGCCACCAGCCGCGCCAGGTATTCCTTGGCCTCTTCGTTCTTGTTGTCCTGCTCGGCACTTTGGCTGAGGTCGAAGACCGACAGGGTTTCGCCTTCCTCATACTGGCCGGCGCTGTGGATGATCTGGTCGATGTGCTTGAGCGCTTCCTTGTTCGGCGCGAGCACGATGCGGAAGCTCTGCAGGTTGGAGACCTGGCGTTTGTTGATCTCGCGGTTGAACAGTGCCAGCTGGTGTTCGAGGCTGTCGTAGTCGCTGCGGATGTTGCGCAGGGTCCGGGCGATGTCCGTCACCGCGGCACGGCGAGCCTTGCCCAGGGTCAGGGCTTCGTCGGTACGGTGCGCATAGGCGTTGATCAACAGTTGCAGGCGACGCTCCATATCGTCTTCGCTGTCGAACTTGGCCACGCCCTTGAGGCGCACCTGGGCGTACAGCGCTTCGATCTGGCCATCGGCCCGCAGCAGGCCTTGCCAGCTGTCCTGATAGTCATTGAGCAGCGGCAGCAGGTTGTCCATGGAATCGTCGATCGGGTCCATGAACGGTGTGCCGAACGGCAGGTCTGCCGGCAACAACTGACGGCGGCGCAGGGCGTCGTCGAGGGTGCGTTGCTTGGCCTCCATGTCGCCGATCTGCCGGCCGACCAGTTGCAGCTTGGCCGACAGTTGCTGGACGCGCTCGGTAAAGGCATCGCTGGAACGCTTCAATTCTTCCTGCGCGGCTTCCATCTGTGCCATCTGTTCCAGCTTGTCGCCTTCTTCGGCGCTCAGGGTTTGCGCGCGACGGAAATCTTCCAGGGCTTTCTGCGCATCCAGCACTTGCTGGTACAGCACTTCGGTCTGGGTCTTGCTCGCGGCGCGGTCGGCAGCCACGGCAGCTTGAGTTTTCAGTTGCTTGAGTTCTTTTTCCAGGCGTTCTTTCTGGTCGCGCAGGGCTGCGCGGTCGGCCAGAGCCTGCAACGCCGGTGGTTCGATGTGCGAGATGTCGATGGACAGACCCGGTACTTCGAAGCGTTCGCCTTTGAAACCGTCGAGGATCAGCTCCACGGATTTGACCCACTCGCCGTCGTCGTCAAGGGTGATGCCGTGTTCACCCAGCGGCAGGCTGAACAGTGCGCTGTTGAACAGGCGCATCAGACGTTCGACGTCTTGCTGCGAAAATTCTTCGCGCAGGCGGGCGTAGCTGTTGTTATCGGCGTGATCGAGTTGCTGCTTGACCGACTTCAGGCGTTTTTCCAGGTCGCGCAGGCGCTCGTCCAGGTCTTCGGCGCTGAACTGGCGGGACTGTGCCAGCGCACCGGCCAGTTCGTCGTGGGCGTCCTTGGCGGCCAGCAGTTGCTGTTCCAGCACCTTGACGTCATCGACCAGGGCAAAGCGATGCTTGAGTACGGACAATTCGCCGAGCCAGCGCTGGATGCCGGTGATTTCCCGCTCCAGGCGCATCAGTTCCTGAGTGCCTCCGCGCTGGTCGTTTTGCAGGGCATCCTGCTCGTTGCGGTAGTGTTCGGCCTGAATGGTCAGCTCCTCTTTGCGCGCACTGGCGTAGTCCGACCAGGTGCCGAGCAAGGAGTCGAGCAGGGGTGAGATCCGGTGCAGTTTGCCGCGCAGGATGTCGCGTTGCTTCACGCCGTTGGCCAGGGCTTCGACCAAGGGGCCTGCGGCCACCAGCGAGTTGTAGTCCTGCTCCATGCGTCGTACATCGCGGAACGCTTCTTCGCACGCGGCAATGTAATCGACACTGCCGGAGCGCAGGCTGTGCTCGAAGGCATCGAGGAACAGTTGCTTGAGCTTGGCTGCGGTGATTTCGCGCATGTGCAGCAGGTTGATGAACAGCGCGCGGAAGGTCTTCAGGCTTTGCTCGCTGGTGGAGCGCAGCGGGATCAGCGTCAGGTCCAGCGGGATCGAGGTGTGGCCACCGACCAGCAAACGGCGCAGTTCATCCGGCTTGAGTTCGTAGGCCTTCAGGCCTTCGCGTTCAAGGTTGGTGAACAGTTCTTTCTGGCGCAGGCAGGTGTCGTTCTTCTGGTAGTGGGCCAGGTCCAGTTTGCCGGCGTAGGCAAAGAACTGGTGACCGAAACCACCGCCCGGGCCGCGACCGACCACACCGATCACATGGGGGCCGTGGGGCAGGTTCACTTCGACCAGGATGTAGCTGGTGTCCGAGGCGAAGTAGAAGCGCCGGGATTGTTCCAGGCTGTACTTGCCGAAGCTCATGTCCGACATGCGCGCCAGGATCGGGAACTGCAAGGCGTTGATCGAGGCGGATTTACCGAGGTTGTTTGCGCCGTACACCGACAGTGGTTCTTCCAGCGGGAACAGGCCAAGGCTGTAGCCGGCGGTGTTCAAAAGGGCAAAGCGGCGGATGCCGTAACGTTCCTTGCTCATGCGTCGAGCTCCTGTTCTTCGGCGATGGCGCGGGCCAGGGCGTCTTCTTCGCTTTCATCTGCAAACTCCGCCAAGTCGAGCGGGTCGTCGGTCTGCAGCAGTTTTTCGTCGCTGTCTTCGTCGATCAGCACCGGTACCGGCAATGGCAGGACGCTGTGCAGGCTGGCGGCCAGATCGCGGTCCTGCTGCACCGACAGGCACACATCGAGGAAGCGGTGCATCGGCGGCAGGAAACGGTAGACGCCGTTTTCTTCGCTGGCGAAACCGAGCTGGGTCATGCGGCGCATGATCTTTTCTTCCAGTTCGTCCTGGGTCTGTACTTCGGCCTGGATGAACAGGTCGCGGTATTTCTCCAGCAGCGACGGCAATTCATCACGCCCCAGGCTGCCGCCGTCGAGCACGGCGATCGGATCGCGGCCCTGATCGGCCAGGTGCTCGACGAGGATGAAGGTGAACAGCGCCAGACGCTGGGCGGTCTTGTTCACTGCCGCTGCCGCGAGGTCCGGCACAAAGTAGTAGAAGCCGCGGGTGTCGCAGACCAGTTCAAAGCCCAGGGCCTTGAACAGCGTGCGGTACTGGTCCTGGAAGTTCGACAATTGTGCGTACAGCTCCGGATCGCGGCGGCTGACGTGGTAACCCTTGAACAGCTCGCGAAAGATCGGCGCCAGTTGGGACAGTTCGGAAAGATCAAGATGCATTTGGGATGCTCGCAGAATTCTCGGCGGCGTCATCGCTGACCGAGAGCAGGGCGAAGGA
The DNA here is from genome assembly GCF_000282395.1 of Pseudomonas sp. GM55. NCBI lineage: Bacteria > Pseudomonadati > Pseudomonadota > Gammaproteobacteria > Pseudomonadales > Pseudomonadaceae > Pseudomonas > Pseudomonas sp. GM55. The sequence goes on from NZ_AKJJ01000032.1 coordinate 7,608, forward strand.
GCGCAGGCTGACCTGATGCTCGTGAGTATGGTATTCGCGACGTTCCAGACGCTCGCGAGTGAAGCGTTTTTCCCGCGACAGGCGCGAGAACCAGTACAGCAATTCGTCGGTGGCGCCGTCCGGTTCCTGCTCCAGCAGCCAGGTCATCAGGTCCGGCATCGGCAAGGCGTCTTCGCAGCGTTCGAGCATTTCCCGAACCGTGCGCGGCGCCCGTGGTGCATCGCCGCCCTTGTGGGTCTTGTGCGCCTTGGGGAAACGCGCCGGTTTCGGTTCGAAACGCGCCAGGGCATAAACGTAGGCCTCGACCTGACTGGCACTGCCCAGGAAGGTGCTTTGCGGGCGGGTGAACATCGGCATTGCCGCTTGTGGCACCGCGTCGAGGCCCTTGCGACGGATCATCGACAAGGCCAGTGCCGCGCCACGGGTCACGGCGTTGTGCCGGCGGGCTTCTTCACGCAGCGGCAACAGCAGTTCGCGGGCATGACGCAGGGTCAGCTGGGCGCTGGTCTGCATTTCGAGGATGCGCGCGTGGGTGCGCAGCAGCATGTCGTCGTCGACCAGGTGGCCGAGGCGTTGCTGTTCGCTGAGCATCTTCAGCAGAACGGTTTCGACCTTGCGCACGCCTTGTTCGAAGGCGCCGTCGGCATTCACCAGATCAATCATCGGCTCGACGTATTCATCCCAGGTCGCCAGCACTTCAGCGTAACGCTGGCGCAACGGAATCTGCCGGTCGCTGGTTTTCGCCCGTTCGGCGACGGCCACCAGTGCCTGTTCGTCGTTATCGAGTTTTTTCAGCACGTCACGCACGCGCATGTCGAGCAGGCGCAACTGGCGGGCGAGGTCATTGCCGTCGCGGATATCGAACGCGTCCTGGATATAGCCGGCCAGACGCTCCAGATGGCGCAGGTAGGCTTCGATCTCCAGGCACAGGCCCAGACGGTGTTCACGGCGCAGATAGGCGAGGAAGTCGTGAATCTGCGCATTGAGCTCGAAACGGTTCGGGCTTTTGGCCACGGGAACCAGGATGTCGAGGCGAATCCACACGTCGAGCAGGCTGGTAATGTCCTGCGGCGTACTGTCGAGTTGCTGGGCGGCCAGTTGCGTGCGCAGTTCGTTCAGGCTCAGTGTGCCTTGGTCGAAGTGCTCGCACAGTGGCTCCAGAAGTGCCCAGTGTTCAGCGAGGGCGCGCAAGACGCGCTTGGGTTCGATCATCGGAATGGCCGGCTGGTTGGCGATTAAAAGCCGCGATTGTACTGCATCGGGGGCAATGCGATTCACTCTCGGGACGGACTGTCGCCTTCTTTTCGGTAAGGTGCATCGATCAACTGCGGGCGATCTTCAGCGAACGGCGGTAGAATCAGCGCACTTTAGTTATCCACAAGTGGCCGACCTTTGCTTATCGAGTCCCGTCGTCGCGCTTATCTGGCCGCCATGCAGGTGGTCAACTGGCTGCCGCGCACCGAATTGCCCTTTGCTGCGCCGTCGCGGCCCGAACTGCTGGAGATGCCCGAGCCGGTTATGGTCGCGCCTGTCGTGCCGGCTGTCGTGGCTGAAACGCCCGTAGCACCGGTGGTCAAACCGGCCGAGCGGGCGAAGATCGAGGTGCCGCGGCCGTCGCTGGCAAGCACGCGCACCGGTGCCAAACCGGTGGAAGAGGCCGAAGAGGCGCCCGTCGTGGTCAAGGCGCCAGTCGTGCCGCCCCCGCGTTTCGCCCTGCAATTGCTGCGGGCCGGGCGCTGCCTGCTGCTGGTGGAGTTACCCACAGGCGAATCCTTCCAGACTCGTGATCCTGCCTACCTGCTGCTCAAGGACATGTTGCGCGCCGCCGGTCTGCCGGACAGCCCGCAGATCGTCGGTGAACCGGTACGCTGGCCGTTGCTGGTGCGTGGCACGATGGATCAGGGGCCGGAAGCCGCACGGGACTTCGTACAGGGTTTCCTTTCTGTGCGGATGGAAGAAACGCCATTCGCCTGCTTGTGGCTGATTGGCCTGCCCGCGGTGCGGTTTGCCGGTGAAGCGGATGCCGGGGCGTTCAATCGCGAGTTGCAGATTGAAGGACTGGGCGCGGCCTGGGCGGTGCCGGGCCTGGAATTATTAATGGAAGAGCCACAGCGTAAGGCTGATGTCTGGCAAGCCATGCGTCGGCTGATGGCGCGCTGGAAAGAATCGAATGAGTGACGCTGTATCGTTTCGCCCGATGACCGAGGCAGACCTGGAAGCTGTACTGAAAATCGAATACGCGGCCTACAGCCACCCGTGGACTCGCGGGATTTTCCTCGATGGCCTGGGCAAGTATCAGATCTGGCTGATGTTCGAAGGTCAGCAACAGGTGGGCCACGGTGTGGTGCAGATCATCCTCGACGAGGCGCACCTGCTGAACATTACGGTCAAGCCGGAAAACCAGGGCCGTGGCCTGGGGCTGACTTTGCTTGAACATTTGATGTCGATTGCCTACAAGGCCGACGCCCGGGAGTGTTTCCTGGAAGTGCGCGACAGCAATACCGCAGCGTTCAAGTTGTATGAACGCTATGGCTTCAACGAAATCGGTCGTCGGCGCGATTACTACCCGGCGGTGGGTGGGCGCGAAGATGCGGTGGTCATGGCCTGTACTTTGGTGGACTAAGGCTTCAAAAGCATCGCGAGCAGGCTCGCTCCCAAAAGGTTTTGTGTCGCACCGTAATCTTGTATACGACACTGAACCCTGTGGGAACGGGCTTGCCCGCGAAGGCATTCTTTCAGGCACTGAAAATCAACGCTTTTTGTCCATCGGATCCTGCCGCGCCAGCTCTGCCTCATCCAGACCATTGCCGCCACCAATGTCGTCCTCATCGACAACGCTCAAGTCCCAATCCGCCTGATGACCTTCACCGGCTTCGCGGGCATCCCGCGCGCCATCTTCAAGAATCAGGGTTTCCGGGCTCATGTCGTCGTCAGTGGGTTCATGGTCATCGGTCGAGACGCCGGTCATGGCCGCTTCAAGCGCGCGCTGATGGAGCATATGCTGCCCACGCTGGTTCTCCGGTAATTCATCACCGATCCTGGCGCCGGGTTCTTCTTTGTCGAAATCCAGCTCATGCACCGAACCCATGCGGTCTTCGTTATCATCGATGGGCTCCGGTTGCACCGCATCGTACGGACGTCGTGAATCAGTCATGGCAATTCCTCATACTGTGGGCCTTACTAGGGTGGACTCACCGGACACACGAGAATTCCAACGAAAACACTTGCGGTTCTTGCGTGACCCCGACGGGCGGTCGTCTGTCAAAGCAGCGCATCTTTCTTGAGGCCTTACAGCATGCACGACTTACAAGACCTGATTGATAACAACGAGCGTTGGGCTGACGCGATCACCAAGGAAGACCCGGATTTCTTCGCCAAACTGGCCCGCCAGCAAACGCCTGAGTACCTGTGGATCGGCTGTTCCGATGCCCGGGTGCCGGCCAACGAGATCGTCGGCATGCTGCCCGGCGATCTGTTCGTACACCGTAATGTGGCCAACGTCGTGCTGCACACCGACCTTAACTGCCTGTCGGTGATTCAGTACGCAGTCGACGTGCTCAAGGTCAAGCACATCCTCGTCACCGGCCACTATGGCTGCGGCGGCGTGCGCGCCTCGATGCAGGATCGCCAGTTCGGCCTGATCGACGGCTGGCTGCGTTCGATTCGCGATCTCTACTACGAGAAGCGCGAAGAACTTGCCAAACTGGCCACCGAAGAGGAACAGGTCGACCGCCTCTGCGAACTCAACGTGATTCAGCAAGTGGCCAACGTCGCCCATACCAGCATTGTGCAAAATGCCTGGCACCGCGGGCAGAGCCTGTCGATCCACGGTTGCATCTACGGCATCAAGGACGGTCGCTGGAAAAGCCTGAACACCACCATCAGCGGCTTCGAGCAATTGCCGCCGCAGTACCGCCTGCGTCCGATCGATCCACAATAAAGCCCGTCAATCGCGGCTTCGCCGACGCCAGTGTTGCAGAAACGCCTGGCCGTCGGCGTTCGGCGATTCGTCGTAGCCGGTAATCCAGCCACGGCAATCGTATGAGCCGCACTGGCAGGCGAACTGGCGTTGCAGTTTGTCTTCGGTGGCGGCGAAGTCCATGGTCAGCCAGTCACCTTTGCTGATGTCCTTCAGCGCCCATAACCACAACTCGCTCATGTCGAGAAAGACATTGGGGTCGCAGGAGTGTCGCAGCAGTCCGCAGAAGCGCGGGTCATAGACATGCACGCCCGGCGCGAGCTGGCGGGTATGGCGGCAGCGATAGGGCAGCAAATGCCCCGACGCCCGGCAGATACGGGTGATTCGCGGGAATTCGCGTCGTACCGCAATGGCAGTGGCCTGGCCGTTGGCGTTTTCAATGATCTCGAAGTCGGCCAGGGACGGAAATCCCATGCGAACGGGCAGCTTCGAAAAGGGGTAAACACCTTGCGGTGGTTGTGGATATTTTCCTTGAAGGGCGTGAGCGCTCATAACGATCCTTGTCGGCTGGGTGCTGCGACTTCCATCGGCTGACGATCCTGTCAGTCCTGCAGCACGTGGGTACGGCCCAAGCCTCTCGCAGAAATCGCGAGAGGTCTACTGTTATAACTGACAGGTCGACTGCCCGCAATCGGTTTAAAACGGTGGAGCGGGCAGGGCAGTGGCTGGCACTGGCGCCTTGAGCTGTTTGAGCTGCAACTGAATCGCTGCCGTCGAGCATTTGGCCGCTGCCTGGCCAGGCGTCAGGTCGCGAATCGAGGTGTAGAACAGCTCGCAGGTTTTTTCTTTCTCGGCCACTTGCCAGGTTTGAGTGCAGGTTTTCAGCTCGACATCAGCATTGCTGTCCGGTTGGCGGCCCATGACGGCCTGCCAGCACGCAGCGCTCAAATCCTGGCCCATGACTTTCAGGCCCGCCGCATCGGCCTTGGCCTTGGCATCGTTGCCGGAATAGTTCGCCGGGTCGGCGGCGTACCAGATGTAGCTCGGGTGGTTGGAACCCAGCACCCGCACTTTCATCCCGTCACTCGGGCTGATTGTCGCCAGACCCAGCACGTTCACGGTCGAGCCGTATTGTTGTTTGATCCAGTTACGCACCGGTGCGCCGAAGGCGACCATCGGCAATGTTTCACCGCTGGAGTGCAGGCTGACATTCTTGACCATGGTGGTCTGGTAGTCGTTGAAGTAGCTGTAGACGCCCTCCAGGTCTTTGCCTGCGTTGGATGGGGCGGCGATAGGGGCGATGTCGACAATGGTCTGAAAGGCTGGCGTCTGCTCGGCCGGGATGCCGTTGGCGGTGAGCAGCGTGGCCCAGCGATCCGTAGTGGCGGACTTCAGGTAATCCTGAGCCTGAGTCAACGAATAGTCAGGCGGGAAGTGCAACAGCTCGACACTTTTGCGGTTCTCCAGGGCCATGCCCAGCGGCAGGAACAGGTACCAGCTATACGCCCACTTGCCGTCGGCATTCAGTTTGCTGGCTCCGTTATAGGCCAGGTCACCGGCATCGAGCAGTGCTGCCAAAGGTTTTTCATAGCCATTGGGCACGCCGATGATTTCTGCGTGCAGCTGACCATTGTCGGTTTTGACCAGAACCTTCGCGTCGCCGTAGCCATCGCGCTGCACGCTCTGGGTCAGGTAATGCTCGACGGTTTGCTCAAGCGTCCAGTTGCGAAAGCAGATCACGTTGCAATTGTTGGGGTAGGCGAAGAGGCGGGTAACGCGTTCGGTAGTGCCGAGCTTCAAATTGGCATCGGCGTGGGCGGTGGTGCTCAGGGTGAGGGCTGCGAGGGTGAGTGCCGCGAGTTTGAACATGCTCAGATCCTTTTCAGCGTATTAAGACCAACAGATACTGAAACAGACGGGGCGGAACAAAAAGGGCCGATATCAATACCGGCCCTTTTTCATGGTTACGGCATGACCGGCGGCAAATACGCCAGCGTCGTCCCCAGTGCCCACAACAACACTAGCACCAGTGGCGTGTGCACCAGCAACTGCACGAAGGAAAAGCCGATCAGGTCCCGGGCCTTCAACCCCAGCACGCCCAGCAACGGCAGCATGTAGAACGGGTTGATCAGGTTCGGCAAGGCTTCGGCGGCGTTGTAGATCTGCACAGCCCAACCCAGGTGATAGTTCAGATCGTTGGCCACCTGCATCACGTACGGTGCTTCGATGATCCACTTGCCGCCACCGGACGGAATGAAGAAGCCGAGGATCGCCGAGTACACGCCCATCAGCAGGGCATAGGTGTCGTGGGAGGCAATGCTGACGAAAAAGGTCGAGATGTGGTGCGCCAGGGTCTGCGCATCGGCGCCTTTGACCGTGGTCATCAGTGCGGCGATCGAGCCGTACAGCGGGAACTGGATCAACACGCCGGTGGTGGTCGGCACCGCACGGGCCACGGCGTCAAGAAAGCTGCGTGGGCGCCAGTGCAGCAGGGCGCCGAGCATGATGAACAGGAAGTTGTAGGTGTTCAGCCCGGAAATCGCACTGATCGCCGGTTTGGTCGAGAACTCGTGGAACAGCCAGCCACCGGCCAGCAGCACCAGCAGGATCATCAGCAGTGGGCTGTATTCCAGCCATTCGCCGGGACGGGTGCGCGGTTGCAGCGGCGGCAGGTTGAAACTCGGGTCGACGCCACAGGCCTTGGCGTCACGCGCCGAATTCGGGCCGGGGGCAGTCGCGTAGGCAATGATCAGCGAGATGACGATCAAGGCCAGCAACATCACGCCGGACTGCCAGAGAAAGATTGTCTGGGTGAATGGAATCACCCCGGTGATCGACAGAATCGATGGCGGCAGGCTCGCCGGGTTGGCCTGCAACTGTGCGGCCGACGACGACAGGCCCAATGCCCACACGGCACCGAGACCCAGATAGGCGGCGGCACCGGCGGCGCGATAGTCCATTTTCAGATCGGTACGACGGGCGAGGGCGCGCACCAGCAGGCCGCCGAAGACAAGCGACAGCCCCCAGTTCAGCAGCGACGCGACCATGGAAATCAGGGCGACCCAGGCCACGGCAGAGCGGCCGTTTTTCGGGATTTTCGCCAGGCGATCGATCAGCTTCACCGCTGGCGGCGAACTGGCGACCACATAACCGCCGATCACCACGAAGGCCATCTGCATGGTGAAGGGGATCAGGCTCCAGAAGCCATCACCAAAGGCCATGGCGGCATCGGTGGGTTTGGCTCCCATCGCCATGGTGGCCAGGGCCACGATAATCACCGCCAGGGCGGCAAACACCCAGGAGTCGGGGAACCAGCGTTCGGCAAAACTTGAGCAGTGCAGGGCAAAGCGGGCGGAGCGGCTATCTTCGATCTTGGCGGCCACGGAGGGTACCTCGGATTTTTATGATTGTTGTGGTCTTCGGGGCAGCAGCGGCCCGTCTGGACAGGCGCCAACCTTAATTCAAGCCGAGGATTTTTGTGGGGCTGTTTCGTGGCTATGGGACTTTGGTCTAACGGGTTGTTCGCCGGTGCATTTGCGTAGACCATGGGCGCCTTGGTTTTTGCCTGTGCCAGAGTTCTTTTCATGACTAACACCGATTCGCGCCCGGCGCCGTTCAGCCGCTCGGACTACAAGACCCTGGGGCTCGCCGCCCTCGGCGGGGCACTGGAAATCTACGATTTCATCATCTTCGTGTTTTTCGCCCTGACCCTCAGTCAGTTGTTCTTCCCGCCGGAAATGCCCGAGTGGCTGCGCCTGCTGCAAAGCTTCGGGATCTTCGTCACCGGTTACCTGGCGCGACCGTTGGGCGGCATCCTGATGGCGCACTTCGCCGACCGCCTGGGGCGCAAGAAAGTCTTCAGCCTGAGCATCCTGATGATGGCGTTGCCCTGCCTGCTGATCGGGATCATGCCGACCTACGCGCAAATTGGCTATTTCGCACCGTTGCTGCTGTTGGCCCTGCGCATCCTCCAGGGCGCGGCGGTGGGCGGCGAGGTGCCCAGTGCCTGGGTATTCGTCGCCGAGCACGCGCCCATCGCCCATCGTGGTTATGCCCTGGGTTTCCTGCAGGCGGGGCTGACCTTCGGCTATTTGATCGGTGCATTGACCGCGACCTTCCTGGCGCAGGCATTCACTCCAGCGGAAATCCTCGATTACGCCTGGCGTTACCCGTTCCTGCTCGGCGGCGTGTTTGGGGTGATTGGCGTGTGGCTGCGTCGCTGGCTCAGCGAAACCCCGGTGTTCATGGCCATGCAGGCGCAACGCGAAGCGGCCGGCGAACTGCCGCTGCGCACGGTCTTGCGCGAGCATCGCCTGGCCATTTTGCCGGCGATGATTCTCACCTGTGTGCTGACCTCGGCCGTAGTGGTGTTCGTGGTCATCACCCCGACCATGATGCAGAAAACCTTTGGCATGACCGCCAGCCATACCTTCGCCTTGAGCGCGCTGGGCATCGTGTTCCTGAACATCGGCTGCGTACTTGCCGGGCTGCTGGTCGACCGCATCGGCGCCTGGCGCACGGTGATGCTCTATAGCCTGCTGCTGCCGCTGGGCATCGGCGTGCTGTATGCCTGCCTGATCATGGGCGGCGACTGGATCGGCCTGGCCTATGCCGTGGCAGGGCTGGCCTGCGGGGTGGTCGGCGCGGTGCCATCGGTGATGGTCAGTCTGTTCCCGGCGCGAATTCGTGTCTCGGGCATCTCGTTCACCTACAACATTGCCTACGCCGCGTGGGCGAGCATCACACCGCTGTTGTTGATCGGTCTGATGCCGTGGAGCCCATGGATCTGTGTGATGTTCAGTGCAGTGATGGGGGCGGTGGGTGTGGGCAGTGCGGCGTACTTCGGTGTGCGGATGCCGAGAATCGCCGGCTGTTCTGCCGCTGGCGCGCATTGATCGGGTATGTCGTAACTATTTTTTGCAGGACAAGCCTGAAGCACGCTTAAGAAAATGTTTCCAAGGCCGATGGTTAGGCTGCATATCGCTTTCTACCCCTGTCCATCGGTGCTTTCCCATGTTCAATAAACGCTTGAAGCAGGAGCTGTCGGCTCTTCGTGAAGAACTCTCCAGCCTCCAGCAAGTGAAGGAAAGTCTGGAAAGCGAGATGCTGGTGTTGACCCTCGACAGCGACGGGCGGGTTCAGTCGGTCAACCAGAACTTCCTTGGCGAGATGCACTACAAGAGTGCCGACCTGATCGGCCGACACATCGACGACTTCGTCCCGGATCACGTCAAATCCGATGAATTCCAGTTGCGTTTCAAGAACGCGCTGACCCGTGGCGAGCACTTCGCTGGCGCGGTGCGCCTGTTGCGCGGTACCGGCCAGGAAGCGTGGTTGCGGTCGATCCTGCAACCGGTGCGCTCGGCAGATGGGCGGATCAAGCAATTTTCGATCTTCTCCAGCGACCTGACCCGCACCATCGAGGCCTCCCGCGAACACGAGAACCTGATCGGCGCACTGGTTCGCTCCACGGCAGTGATCGAATTCGACCTCAACGGCAACGTGCTGACCGCCAACGACCGCTTCCTCAGCGGCATGGGTTGCAGCCTGGCGCAGATCAAGGGCAAACATCACCGCACCTTTTGCCTGCCTGAAGAGTACAACAGTGCCGAGTACCAGAACTTCTGGCGTCGCCTGAACTCGGGTGAATACGTCGCTGGCCGTTTCAAGCGTGTCGATAGCCACGGTCGTACGGTCTGGCTGGAGGCTTCCTACAACCCGGTGGCCGATGCCAACAACAATCTCTACAAAGTGGTGAAGTTCGCCACGGTGATTACCGATCAGATCAATCAGGAGCAAGCCGTCGCCGAGGCCGCCAACATCGCCTACAGCACTTCGCAGCAAACCGACCAAAGCGCCCAGCGCGGTAATGCCGTGGTGACTCAGGCCGTGGACGTGATGCGTGACTTGGCCAGGCATATGCAAACCGCTGGCGATGGCATCGAAGCCCTGAACGAGCAGTCGCTGGTGATCGGTACCATCGTCAAGACCATCAGCGGCATCGCCGAGCAGACTAATCTGCTGGCGCTCAACGCGGCCATCGAAGCGGCGCGTGCGGGCGAACAGGGTCGAGGGTTCGCCGTGGTGGCGGATGAAGTCCGACAACTGGCTTCGCGGACCAGCCAGGCCACCGACGAAATTGTCCTCGTGGTGCGGCAGAACCAGGAAATGGCGCGCAACGCCGTGGCGCTGATGACCGACGGCAAGCTTCAGGCCGAACAGGGCCTGGCGCTGGCGGCGGAGGCAGGTACGGTGATTGTCGAGATCCAGGACGGCGCGCAGAAAGTGGTCGATGCGGTGGGGCAGTTTGCCAACCAGTTGGCGAGTTGAGTCCAGCGTTCAGCTCGAAGCCTGAAAAGATCGCCATCGGCGATCTTTTCATTTCAGCTGGTTTTATCCCGTTACAATCGGCTCTTTCCCCCAGGAGCAGACTTCCATGAGCGTTTCCCACCGCCGTCCGGTTCCCTTGTCCAAGGCTTATCGTCTGCTCAATCACGGCCCGACCGTGCTGGTCAGCGCAGCCCACGGTGGTCAGCGCAATATCATGGCGGCAGCCTGGGCCATGCCGCTGGATTTCGAGCCGCCGAAAATTGCCGTGGTGCTGGACAAGTCCACCTGGACTCGCCAGTTGCTGGAAGCCTCGGGCACGTTTGTGCTGAACGTTCCTTGTGCTGCCCAGGCTGACATTGTGCAAACCGTCGGTTCGACCTCCGGCCTGGAACTGACCCAGGGCCAGGGACGCGACAAGTTTGAAACCTACGACTTGCAGACGTTCGCCGGCCAGGCGGTCGATGCGCCGATGCTCGAAGGCTGCGTGGCCTGGCTGGAATGTCGCCTGTTGCCGGAGCCGAACAATCACCAGCAGTACGATCTGTTTCTGGCCGAAGTGATTGCCGCCCAGGCTGACGAACGCGTGTTCAGCGAAGGCCGCTGGCACTTCGAAGGGCAGAATGCGTTGCGCACCTTGCACCACGTGGCAGGCGGGCACTTCTTGACCATTGGTGACCCGGTGGACGGCAGGACCTTGCAGCCTTAAGGTTTCGACTATTCGAGTTGTAAGCACATTCACCAAGAGGCCAGGCGATGAGAAAACTGCGTGTAGGGATAATCTTTGGGGGCCGTTCGGCCGAACATGAGGTGTCGCTGCAATCGGCGAAAAACATCGTCGATGCGCTGGATCGCTCTCGCTTCGAACCGGTGCTGATCGGCATCGACAAACAAGGCCACTGGCACCTCAACGATCCTTCCAATTTTTTGCTGAACCAGGAAAACCCGGCGCTGATCGCCCTCAACCAGTCCAATCGTGAACTGGCCGTGGTGCCGGGTAAGGCCAGCCAGCAACTGGTGGAAACTACCAGCCAGGAAATGCTCGGCCACGTCGATGTGATCTTCCCGATTGTCCACGGCACCCTCGGCGAAGATGGTTGCCTGCAAGGCTTGCTGCGCATGGCCGATTTGCCGTTTGTCGGCTCCGATGTGCTCGGCTCTGCCGTGTGTATGGACAAGGACATCAGCAAGCGCCTGCTGCGCGATGCCGGCCTGGCCGTGACGCCGTTCGTGACATTGACCCGCGCCACGGTGGCTCGCACCGGGTTTGCCGAGGTGCAGGGCAAGCTGGGCTTGCCGCTGTTCGTCAAACCGGCGAACCAGGGCTCCTCCGTGGGCGTGAGCAAGGTCACCGATGAGGTCGAGTACGCCGCTGCCGTGGAGCTGGCGTTAAGTTTCGATACCAAGGTGTTGATCGAGTCTGCCGTCAACGGTCGCGAGATTGAATGCGCAGTGCTCGGCAATGAAGAGGCCGTCGCCAGTGGCTGTGGCGAGATCGTGGTGCACAGCGGGTTCTATTCCTACGACAGCAAGTACATCGACGACAAGGCGGCTGAAGTGGTGGTGCCGGCCAATATCAGCGTCGAGGCCAGCGAGCGGATCCGCGCCCTGGCCGTCGAAGCGTTCCAGGTACTGGGCTGTTCCGGCCTGGCTCGCGTCGATGTGTTCCTGACCGACGGCGGCGAAGTGTTGATTAACGAAATCAACTCGCTGCCCGGCTTCACCCGCATCAGCATGTACCCGAAACTGTGGCAGGCCACCGGCATGACCTACAGCGAACTGGTGACGCGACTGATCGAGCTGGCGCTGGAGAAGCATCAGGTTCGGCAGGGGTTGAAGATCAGTCGATAAGTGCGCTGCTGATTTTCGCTTGCTCATAAACAAAAGGGCCTACCCACTGGTAAGCCCTTTCTCACACCTGCGTACGACTCAATCCCCCAACGCTTGCCCCTCGCGCCGCGGGTCGGCACCTCCCGTCAGCGATGCTTTGCCTTGGGCGTCCTTGACCCGAACAATCGCCTGGGTGCCGCTGGTCATGTCGATTTCGCTCACGCTATGCCCTTTGTCTTTCAGCGCTTGAATCAGCGCGGGGCTGAACTGTCCCTGTTCCAGTTCGGTCGGGCCGTTGCGGCTGCCGAAGTTGGGCAGGTTGATGGCGGCTTGTGCGTCGAGGTTCCAGTCGAGCAGGCCGATGGTGGATTTGGCGACGTACTCGATGATTTGCGAGCCACCGGGGGAGCCTACAGTGGCGAGGAATTCGCCGCTCTGGCGGTCGAAGATCAGGGTCGGGGCCATGGATGAGCGCGGGCGTTTGCCGGGTTCGACGCGGTTGGCGACTTTCTGCCCGTTCTCCTCGGGAATGAACGAGAAGTCGGTCATCTCATTGTTGAGCATGAACCCCTGAACCATGATGTGGGAGCCGAACGCCGACTCGATGGTGGTGGTCATCGATACGGCACCGCCTGCGTCATCGACGGCCACCACTTGCGAGGTGGAAATCCGCAGCGGCGAACGGTCCGGCGCGTAGGCCACCCGGATGCCCGGCGGGGTGCCGGGCTTGGCCGTGCCCATGCTGCGTTCGCCAATCAGGGCGGCGCGGCTGGTGAGGTAAGCCGGGTCGACCAGGCCCTTGACCGGCACGGGCACGAAGTCGGTATCGGCGACGTACTGTGCTCGGTCGGCGTAGGCCAGGCGTTCGGCTTCCGAGATCAGGTGCACGGCTTGCGGGGCGGGTTCGATGCCGGCCGGGGTGGTGGTTTTGAGCGGTTTCAGCGGCGCCAGCGCCAAGCGCTTGTCGCGAGCCTCCAGGGCTTGCAGCGTGCCGAGAATCTGCGCCACGGCGATCCCGCCCGACGACGGCGGCGGCATGCCGCAGACTTGCCAGCGCTTGTAGTCGGTACACAGCGGTGCGCGTTCCTTGGCCTGATAGTTGGCGAGGTCGGTCAAGGACAAGCTGCCGGGGTTGGCGTGCCCTTGAACTTTGGCCGCGATTTCCTCGGCGACCGGGCCTTTGTATAGGGCATCGGGGCCTTCATGGGCGATGCGTTGGAACACGGCGGCCAGCGCCGGGTTCTTCAGGATTGTGCCAACGGCTTTCGGGCTGCCATCGGCATTACGGAAGTAAGCCATCATTTCCGCTGAGCGCGGCATGGATGAGTCCGCGGCGATCAACTGGTGCAGACGTGGCGAAATGGCGAAGCCTTGCTCGGCGAGCTGGATGGCCGGTTCAAACAGCTGCGCCCAGGGCAGGCGCCCATGTTTTTGATGGGCCAGTTCGAGGGCGCGCAGTACGCCCGGCGTGCCCACCGAACGACCACCGATCTGTGCCTGGGTAAACCCCATCGGTTGTCCGTTGGCTTGCAGGAAAAGCTTCTCGGTGGCGCCGGCCGGGGCGGATTCACGTCCGTCGTAGGTGCGCACGGCTTTGCCATCCCAGAGTACGATCAATGCGCCGCCGCCGATGCCCGAAGACTGTGGTTCGACCAGCGTCAACACCGCTTGCATCGCAATCGCGGCATCGATGGCCGAGCCGCCCCGGCGCAGCATCTCCCGCCCGGCTTCGGCCGCCAGCGGATTGGCCGCCGCTGCCATGTATTTGTCGGCGTGCTGGGTACGCAAGTCGGTGCGGAACCCGGAAGCGCTTTCCGGAGCGAGCGGTAATGTCGGTACCGAAGCGTTGTGGCACGCGGCCAGGGTCAGGGCACTGGCGAGCAGAACCAGGGCTGGCAGGTGATAGCGGCGAAAAGGGATGGCTGAAAACACGTGGGGCACTCCGTCCGTTGGATCTACGATCAGTGGACTTTATCGGCCGACTGGAAGGGACGCAAACCAGCTCCGGCTGCATTGACGTTTTAGTCCTTCATCAACGACAGGATTTTCTGTAGGGTCGTTGCCAACAGGCAGGCCAGAAAATCAACAAGAGGCAGACATGCAAACCGAGTTCCCCACCCAGCCCGGCTATCGTACCCAGCGTGAACAGTTCCTGGCCGCAGCAACTACGGCAGGCGCGACGCTGACGGAGTATCCACACCCGCTCAAAGGACCGTTCGGCGAATCGCTGAGTACCGATGTGGCGGTGCTCGGTGATCCGGGCGCCAGGCGCCTGTTGATTGCGCTGAGCGGCACCCATGGGGTTGAAGGCTTCTATGGCTCGGGGTGCCAGATCAAATGGCTGCAGGAGTTGGGCAGGCGTTCCCTGCCAGCGGATGTCGCCGTGGTCATGATCCATGCCATCAACCCTTGGGGCATGGCGTGGTTGCGCCGGGTCAACGAAGACAACATCGACCTGAACCGTAATCACCTGAACTTCCAGCGTCCGCTGCCAGACAATCAGGCGTACAACGCCCTGCATGAAATCTATGCCTGCCCGCAGTTGTACGGCCCGCAGCGTGAGCGTGCCGATGCCTTGCTTGACGAGCAGATTCGCCTGCATGGCTGGCCGGCGGTGATGTCGATTGTCGAGGGCGGTCAGCACGCTCATCCCGATGGCCTGTTTTACGGCGGGCTGGCACCGAGCTGGTCGAACCGCACGCTGCACCAAATCCTGCAAAAGCACGTGAGCCATGCCGAGGTCGCCATGTGTTTCGACTTGCACACCGGTGCGGGCGAGTACGGTCATCCGATGTTGCTGACCATCACCGAGTCCGCCTATCCGGCGCTGGCGGATGCGCAGGCGATTTACGGCCCGTGGCTCTACAGCCTGCAAACCGGCGCCGAGACTGTCAGCGAAACCGGCGTGGCCGCGACGGCCACCGGCTATACCTCGCAGGCGTTGATCGATGCGCTGCCGCAGGTACGGCTGATGCCTTTTGTCATCGAGTGCGGGACCTATCCCGGGCCGGACGTTCACCGGCATCTGCGCGATGACCACTGGCTGCATTTGCATGGCAACCCGAGCGACGCAACGGGGCGCGGGATCAAGTTGAATCTGCTGGAGCAGTTCTATCCGGCAGATAGCGATTGGCAGGCGATGGTCTGGTTGCGCACGTGGCAGATCTGGGAGCGGGCGTTGTCTGCATTGCCGACCATTGGCGTCTGATCGACGCGCGCATGCGGTTCAGGGTTTCCTGTAACCGCAGCGTATTTTTTTCAAGGCATAAAAAAACGGCCTACCTTTCGGTAAGCCGTTTTTAGTACTTGGTGGCTACACAGGGACTTGAACCCCGGACCCCAGCATTATGAATGCTATGCTCTAACCAACTGAGCTATGTAGCCAAGTGGCGCGCATTATTCACCGGTAATGGGGATGCGTCAAGCATAAATCTAAAATATTTCTCTGCGCTTTCAACCGTTTATCAAAATCTATCCTCTGAGCAAGGGTGAAGGGCAGCGCTGGAACCAGCGGCTGGCCTGTTCGTACGCGTGCGCCAGTTGCAGGACAGCGAAGTCGGCCTGGTGTCTGCCGATGATTTGCAGGCCCATGGGCAGGCCGCTGGCGTTGAAGCCGACCTGTACGCTGGCCACCGGGCAGCCGGACAAGGTGCCGGGAATCACCACCTCCATCCAGCGGTGGTAGGTGTCCATGGTCACGCCTTCGATGGCGGCGGGCCACGCTTGGGTTTTGTCGAAGGGGAATACCTGGGCGCTGGGCAGCAGCAGGTAGTCGTATCTTTCGAACAGCCTGGAAATCGCCCGATACCAGTCGCTGCGCATCACCGACGCGGCAAACACGTCGGTGGCCGAGAGTTTCAGGCCGTTTTCCACTTCCCAGCAGGCTTCCGGTTTCAATAGTGCACGCTTTTGCGGGTCGGCATAGGTCGCGCCCAACGAGCCGGCGATCATCCAGTGACGCAATGTCCGCCAACTGCTCCACAGCTTCTCTGGCGCGAATTCGGACTGTACGGGCTCGATATGGCAACCAAGGCTTTCGAAATCGCCGAAGGCCTTTTCGCACAGCGAGAGGATGCCTTTTTCCATCGGCAGGTAGCCGTTGAAGTCGCCGAGCCAGCCCAGACGAGTGCCTTTGAAGTCTCGCTCCAGCGGTGCCGCAAAGGCGTTGCCGGACTCGGCAATCGACAGTGGCGCCCGCGCGTCGGCCCCGGCCTGAACCGACAGCAGCAACGCCGCATCGCGCACGCTGCGAGCCATGGGGCCTTCGTAGCCGAGTTGGTCGATAAACAGGTCGGCACTGTCATCGAAGGGCACGCGGCCCTGGGACGGACGGAAGCCGAAGATGTTGTTGAACGCGGCCGGGTTACGCAGCGAGCCCATCATGTCGCTGCCATCGGCCACCGGCACCAGGTGCATGGCCAGCGCCGCCGCCGCGCCACCGCTGCTGCCACCAGCGGTCTTGCTCGGGTCGTAGGCGCAACCGGTCGCGCCGAACAGCGGGTTATAGCTTTGCGAGCCGAGGCCGAATTCCGGAGTGTTGCTCTTGCCGATGATGATCGCGCCGGCGGCCTTGATCCGCTCGACCATGATGCCGTCGCGCTCGGGGATGAAGTCCTTGTACAGCGGCGAACCCAGCGTGGTGCGGATGCCGCGGGTCAGGGACAGGTCCTTGATGGCATGGGGCAGGCCGTGCATCCAGCCACGGTATTGGCCGCTGGCGAGCTCCGCGTCGCGGATATCCGCCTGGGCCAGCAGGTCCTCCGGTGCTTGCAGGCTCACCAGGGCATTGACCTGCGGATTGAAGCATTCGATATGGGCAAGATAAGTCTGCATCACTTCCCGGCAGGAAACCTGGCGCAGGCGGATGCGTTCGGCGAGCTCGTGGGCCTGCAACAGGACCAGTTCGCTGATGTTATTAGAGTTCATTGCAAGCGGCCTTTCAGACGGCTGGAAAAACGCCCCGCCATTGCGTCGGGGCGGTAGCGATCAACGCATCAGGTTGGTCCAGAGACGGTCGGCCAGGCGGATCGCACCTTCGCCGCAGGTCTTGCTGAACACCACCGGAGTGCCTGCGGGGATGTGCAGTTCCGGCGCATCCTTGAGGCCTGCGTCGAGGAACGGCTCCACGCCCTTGATCGGGCTCTGGTGCTTGAGGAAGTTCTGGGTCATCGCCGCGTTTTCAGGCTGGCTGAGGAAGGCAATGAAGGCCTTGGCGTTCGCCGGATTCTTGCTGCCGGTCGGGATGACCATGTTGTCGACCCAGGCCAGTACGCCTTCTTTCGGGTACAGGTAGTTCAGGCTCGGTTTCATTTCCCGGGCGCGCATCGATGAACCACCCCAGAAAGTCGACATGTCGATCTCACCGGACGCCAGGTTTTCGCGGATCGAACCGGCCTTGGAGCTGTAGGTTTTGACGAACGGTTTTTGCGCCTTGAGCAGGGTCAGAATCTGCTGCATCTGCTTCGGATCTTCACTGCACAGCGGAATGTTCAAGTACAGGCTGGCCATGTCCACCACATCACTGACCGAGTCGAACATGTTGATTCGCCCTTGCAGTTCGGTCGGCGGCTCGTAAAGCACCTTGAGACTGTTGGCAGGGCCCTTGTAGCGCTCGGTGTTGAGCACCACGCTGGTGGTGCCCCAGATGAACGGCACGGAGTAGGCGCCTTCCGGGTCCCAGGTGGGTTTTTTCAGGTTGTCGACGACGCTGGCGTAGTAGGGCTCGTTGACCGGGTCGAAACGCTCCAGCAGTTTTTCCTGGATCAGGATCGGCACGAACTGGTGGGACGGGATCGCCACGTCATAACCGGCACCGCCCTGTTTCAATTTGGCCAGCAAGGTTTCGTTGGAGTCGTAGGAGTCGACGGTGACTTCAATGCCGGTCTGCTTCTGGAACTTGGCGAGGATCTCCGGCGAAAAGTAGCCGCTCCAGCTCACCACATTGAGTTTTTCCGCGGCCTGAACGCTGCCGGCCATGGTCAGCGGCAAAGTCAGGAACAACGAAGTGCCGATGCTTTTAATCCACTTGCTCATGCTATTTCCCCACAGTACGTAGAAGGTTCAGGATTTCTTTTTGCCCAGCAGATAGGAAAGGGTCACGAACAGCACCGAGACGCCCAGGATCAGGGTCGACACGGCGTTGACGTCGGGTGTCACGCCCATGCGCAACAGGCCGAAGATGAAGATCGGCAGGGTCGTGGTGCCGGCCTGGGAGACCATCATCGAGATCACGAAGTTATCCAGCGAGACGATGAAGGCCAGCATCAGTCCGGAGAAAATCCCCGGCATCAGCAGCGGCAGCGTGACCTTGCGGAAAGTCCGCCACGGGCCGGCATAGAGGTCGGCCGAGGCTTGTTCGAGGGACAGGTCCATGTCGTTCAGGCGTGCCCGTATCGGCAGAAAGGCAAACGGAATGCAGAACACCGTGTGAGCGATGATCAGGTTGCCGTAGCCCAGGGACAGACCGATGGTGGAAAACAGCGCGAGGGTGGCAACGCCGACCACGATTTCCGGCAATACCAGGGGCAGCATGATTGCGCCCATGGACAGTTGCAGGCCTTTGAATTTCGCACCCCGTGACGTGCCGAGGGCGGCGAGGGTGGCGATGGCCGTGGCGACCATGCTGGCGCAGACCGCGATCAACAGGCTGTTGCCGGCTGCCTGGCGCAGGGCCTGGTTGGCGAATGCAGCGCGATACCAGTCGAGGCTGAACCCGGTCCATACCGTTGCCGACTGATTGGCGTTGAACGAGAACGCCACCAGCACCACGATCGGCGCGTAGAGATACAGGTAGAACAGGAAACTGAAACCGCCGAAACCGGGGAAGTCCTGCACACCCAGCGTATTGCGTTTGAACAGGCCGATCATCACGCACCCCCTTTGGCGATGCGCTGGCGTTCGGCACGCAGGGCATAGACCGTCAGAACCAACATCACCGCGGCCATCAGCACCAGCGACAGGGCCGCACCGAAGGGCCAGTTACGGGCATCGCTGAACTGCCGGAAGATCAGGTTGCCGAGCATCATTCGCGTGCCGCCGCCAAGCAGTTCCGGGGCGATCATCGCTCCGAGGCAAGGCACGAAGGTGAGGATGGCGCCGGCGAGAATTCCCGGTTTGGCGATCGGCAACACCACCTTGCGCAAGGTCCGTACGCGCCCGGCGTAGAGGTCCTGGGCGGCCTCGAGCAGGCGGATGTCCATTTTTTCCAGGGTGGCGTAGATCGGCAGCACGACGAAGGGTGCGTAGGTGTAGACCAGCCCCAGCAACACCGCGCCGTCGGTGTAGAGCAGTTGCAACGGCTGATCGATGACCCCCAGGCCCATCAGGCTGTTGTTGATCACCCCGGTGTTGCGCAGCAGCAGAATCCACGCATAGGTGCGGATCAACAGGTTGGCCCAGAACGGCACGGTGATCAGAAAGATCAGCAGGCCTCGGCGATGAGCCGGTTGCATGGCCAGCCATACAGCGACCGGAAAGCCGATCAGCAGGGTAATGACGGTGGTCAGCCCGGCGATGCCGATGGAGCGCAAGGCGATGATCAGGTAGGAGTCGGCGAAGGCCAGGCTGTCATCCAGTTGCCGTTCGAACAGCAGCGAGGTGTAGGCGTCGCTGCTGAACACCTTGTTCACCCCGCCGTAGGGGTTGGCTTCCATCAGCGAGTAACCGATGACGATCAGGATCGGCACGATCAGAAACAGGCCGATGGCGATCAGCGCGGGGCTGACACCGAGAAAGCTCTGGAAAGCCCGCCGACGTTCCAGGGCATTGGCAATCGGTAAAGCGTGCATGGCAATTCCTCGTGCTCAATCGTGCAGGACGCTGGCGCTACCCTGGTCAAACAACAGGCCGGCCTGGCTTCCTGCTGCGAAGCGTTTGCTCTGGTCGACGCAGTTGGGGGTACGCACGGTGAGGCGCGAGCCGTCGCTCAGGCTGACCTGGTATTGCAGGTCAGTGCCGAGGTAGATCTGCGCTTCGATCCGGCACGGCAAGGCACCATCGGTATTGCCCTGCACCAGATGCAAACGCTCGGGGCGCACCGACAACGCGACGTTGGCACCGACCCGCACATCGCTGCACGGCTGCGCAGGCAGCGGGTGACCGGCCGGGCCGGCGAACCAGGCCAGGCCATTTTCGACGCGGGTGACCGTGCCTTCGATGAAGTTGGTTTCACCGATGAAGTCCGCGACAAAGCGATTGCGCGGACGTTCGTAGATGTCTTCCGGGCGGCCGACCTGCTGCACTTCGCCTTCGGACAACACGGCGATGCGGTCGGACATGGTCAGGGCTTCTTCCTGGTCGTGGGTGACGAAGATGAAGGTGATGCCGGTGCGCGCCTGAATGGTTTTCAGCTCTTCGCGCATGGCCTGGCGCAGCTTGAGGTCCAGGGCCGAGAGCGGTTCGTCGAGCAGCAAGACCTTGGGATGTGGTGCCAGTGCGCGAGCGAGGGCGACGCGCTGTTGCTGACCGCCGGAAAGTTGCGCCGGCTTGCGGTTGGCGAAGCGTTCCATCTGTACCAGGGCGAGCATCTCGCGCACCCGTTCGGCCATTTGCGTTTTGTTCAGGACTTTGCCCATCGGGTGGGATTCCAGGCCGAAGGCCAGGTTCTCGGCGATGGTCATGTGCGGGAACAGTGCGTAATGCTGGAACACCGTATTGACCGGGCGCTGGAAGGGCGGGCGGTCGGCGATGTTTTCGCCGTAGAGCAGAATCTCGCCTTCGGTAGGGAATTCGAACCCGGCGATCATCCGCAGGAGCGTGGTTTTGCCGCAGCCCGAAGGGCCGAGAAGGGTGAAGAACTCGTTGTCGCGAATGTCCAGGTCGATGCTTTTGAGCGCCACCGGACCGGTGTGTGGATCACCGTAGACTTTGCGCACTGAGCGGATGGACACCGCCAGCGTTTGCAGCGAATGCAGGGCATTCATGCGTTACCTCCGATTCCCCCATCGCCTGCGCGCGTGCTGAAAACAGCTGTGCCGTCGGGCCATGGATATTATTTTTCTGGGCAGGATCGAGATTGCGTTCGGGTGTTGTAACCAGCTGTTTTTTTGTTCTGCTGTGGCTCGATTATCAGCGAGGGGTTGCGGGGGCGAAACTTCAATTTTAACATAGTGGCTGTTAAATAATTTAACAGCCAAAGGCGTCCACAAGCCATGCCTGACCACCGTTTGCCGCCGCTCAACGCGGTGCGCGCCTTTGATGCCGCGGCCCGGTTGGGCAGCTATGTCGAAGCCTCCAAGGCCCTGCACGTGACCCAGCCGGCCATCGGCCGTCACGTTAAGTTGCTGGAAGACTGGCTGGGCATCCAACTGTTCGAGCGCACCTCGCGCGGGGTCAACCTGACGGCGGCAGGGGAGAAGTACCACCGCAAGATCAGCGCCGCCCTGCAACTGATCATCGAAGCCGGAAAAGAGGCGCAGCCCAAACACGCCGAGCGCTGGCTGCGCATCATGGTGGTGCCGGGGTTCGCCAAGCGCTGGCTGATGCCGCGCATCGAGGTCATGCGCCACCTGCGTCCGGGTTTGAAATTCGCCATCGAACCCAATTCGACCTTCACCGAAGTGGATGGCAAAAGCGCTGACCTGGGCATCGTCTATGGGTTGGATGGCCAGTATGCCCACTCCCGCACCAGCCTGATTTGTCCTCGGGTGTTTCCGATCTGTTCCCCCGAATATCTGGCCAGCGTCGAGCCCATCGACAGCCCCGCGGATCTGGTGAAACACAACCTGATCCACGTCGATGACGGCGAGTGGTGGAACCTGTGGTTCGCCGCCAACGACCTCGACATGCACCTCAATTCGGACATGCTCTACGTCAACAACGACCACGCGTTGTCGGTGGCCGAGAGCGGGCAGGGCATTGCCCTGGCCAACGAAGTGCTGGTGCGCGACGAACTCCATAGCGGCAAGTTGGTGCGGGTGGTGGACGCGCAAGTGAAGCTGGAAAGCTATCGGGTGCTCACGCCGTCCGCCGAGCTCTCGGCGGACGTGGCGTGGTTTATCGACTGGCTCAAGACCGAGCTGGAGCAGGACTTCCCGGAGGCGGTGATCCGCGTCTGAGCAGCGCTGCCGGACTCAACTCAAGCGGAAGCGCCCGGTGTTGTCGCTGAGGGCCTTGCTGCCGTGGCTCAAGGTGTCCGCTGCCTGGTTCACCGCGCGTGCACCTTCGAGCAAGCGTACCGCCGCTTGATCGACCTGCTGGATATTGCCGCTGACCTCGTCGGCGGTGCTGGCCTGTTCCTCCACCGCCGTAGCGATTTGCGCCAGGGTATCGGTGACACTTTGCACCGCACTGGCGATCTCCCCGAGCCGCTCACCCAGGCCTGTTACTGCCTGCGCATCGGATTGTGCCTGACCACAGGCCGCTTCCATCAGGCTCACGGCTTCGTTCACCGTGTTGCGCAAGCTATCGACTGTGCCGGCAATCTGCGCGGTCGAAGATTGCGTACGTTGCGACAGACTGCGCACCTCATCGGCCACCACCGCAAAGCCGCGCCCTTGCTCGCCCGCCCGAGCCGCCTCGATCGCGGCGTTGAGTGCCAACAGGTTGGTCTGTTCGGCGACGCCACGAATGGTGTCGACCACCAGTTGGATCTGCTGTCCCTGCTCGCTGACCCGGCCCAGCGCCGCTGCGGTTTCATTCAGACGTTGGTTGAGTTGCTGGATGCTCGCGGTGGTGCGCTGGCTGTCCCGGCTGCTGTCGGCGGCAATGCGCCGGGTGTGCTGGGCGCTACCGGAGGCCTGTTCGCAACTGTGGGCCACCCCTTGTGAGGTGGCGGCCAGTTGCGTCGCCGCCGCGGCAATCTGGCTGATCTGCAACTGCTGGGCTTCGACTTCGCCCAAGGCGTCGCTGGCGTGATGGTTGAGGGTTTGCACCGCGTGGCTCAATTGCAGGGTTTCGTGATCCACCCCTTGCAGGCTGGTGCGCAGTTGCACCACGGCGACGTTCAGCGCGGTGCTGATGGCCGCCAGTTCGTCCCGCCCTTGAACCGCTACTTGCAGGCTCAGATTGCCATCGCGCAAGGCCTCGGCCAGTACCGTGATGCCGCTGGCGCTGCGGCGGATCGAGGCCTGCAAACAGATGAACAGATACAGCGCGGCCAACAGCAGGCAACCCAACACGGCAGCCACCACCATGAACTGGCGGATCGCCGAGCCGTGGTAGTAATCAAGGCGTTGATCCAGCGACACCAGCGACTGCTGGCGCAACGAGGCGAGGTCCGAGAGCAGGGCGTCGAGACTGCGTTCGAAGTCCTCCGGCTTGAGGTTGATGCTGCCGCCGAAAACGCCGTCATCCAGCACCTTCAGGCCGGCGTCCAGGTGCTTGAGGCTGTCGTGGTATTGCCCGGCCCAGGTTTGCAGGGCGCCAGGCAGGCGCGCTTCGAGCAGGCCTGCGGTTTTCACCAGCTGCTCGCGCGCATCGCCGATGCGGCTGCGCAAGTCGCGCAGCTGCAGGCGGCTTTGCAGGGTGAATTGCCCGGACACTACCGACGCCTGGCCCACCGCCGCCAGGCGACCGACGCGTTCGATCAGGTCCGGCGCATGTTGGGTGGAGATCTGCGTCAACAAGTAGGTTTCCAGCCACGGTGCCAGCGTCAGGCGGTTGTCCATGGCGATCTGCTCGCGCAAGGCTTGCAGGGTGCTCAAGGCGTTGGTGAAGCGATCGTAGCCATCCGGCCACCAGCCGACATTGCTCAGGCTTTTTGAGTCGAGGCCATCAAGGGCTGTTTTCAGGGCCTGATAACGCGACAGCGTTTCACCCTCGGCACCTTCTTTTTGCAGGGCGTTGCCCAACTCGGAAGTGGCCTGGCTGACGGCGGGTTGAGCCGCATCGAACGCAGCCATTGCAGCGAGGGTGGCGGGTGTTGGTTGGCGATTGGTTTCCGTGGCGCGCCACCGGGCGGCGCGATCACGCTGTGCGGCGAGCAGGTCATCCAGCGCATCAAGCGCAAGCAGTTGCCGCACCCCGGCACGTTCGCCGGAGATCAGGCTGAGTTTGTCGCGATAGTCCTGGCCGATCATCCACAGGCTGCCAGCCAGCGGCAGGATAAACAGCAGAAACAACAGCTGGAATTTGCGTGCAAAGCCGAAACGCCCCAGCAACCCGATCCCCGGTGATAAAAAAGCCTGCATGCCCCATGACTCCTCTGGGCACCACGCACCATTGGCGTGCGTCGGAGGTTGTTGCACCGCCGACTCGTGCCCTCTAAAAAGGCCTCGAAAGTTCACCCTTGTCCGCTCTGTAGGCTGACTCTGTGGCGAAACTTCCCATTGTCGGCCTCCTTTGTAAGGAAGCCGCGTTCAAGCAGACAAGCAAGGCAAGATTCAGACCATGGCTTTGCGCCATCAACGTTGTAGCGATGAAAATCGAAGTCGTTAGCAGGCTAAGGGGATGGCGTTGCTGCACTGAAAAATGGCACATTGGCGCACCTGCCCGTTTGCACCCACCTGTTGTACGGAAAACCCCATGGCTATCAGCAACGCCCAGACCGGTTCAGTGCCGGCGTCCGCTACGCCCCAAAGCAGTCCCCTGGTGATGCGCATCATCGGCGCTGTGGCGCTGGCGCATTTGATCAACGACCTGATCCAGTCGGTACTGCCGTCGATCTATCCGATGCTCAAGGCCAACTATGGCCTGACCTTCACCCAGGTCGGCCTGATCACCCTGACGTTCCAGTTGACGGCCTCGCTGTTGCAGCCGTGGGTCGGTTACTACACCGACCGCCATCCCAAGCCGTGGCTGCTGCCGGCGGGTACGGTCTGTACCTTGATCGGGATTCTGATGATGTCGGTAGTCGGCAGCTTCCCGCTGATTCTGCTGGCGGCGGGCTTGATCGGTATCGGTTCTTCGACCTTCCACCCCGAAGCGTCCCGCGTGGCGCGCCTGGCTTCGGGCGGGCGCTTCGGGCTGGCGCAATCGACCTTCCAGGTCGGGGGGAACGCAGGCTCGGCGTTCGGTCCGTTACTGGCGGCGGCGATCATCATTCCCTACGGTCAAGGGCAGGTGGCGTGGTTCGGCCTGTTCGCGGTATTTGCGCTGTTCGTGCTCTACCGCATCAGCCGCTGGTACGCCAACCACTTGAACCTGTTCAAGCTCAAGCAGGGTCAAGCGGCGACTCACGGCCTGTCCAGGGGGCGAGTGATCAGCGCGCTGGTCGTGCTCGGGTTGCTGGTGTTCTCCAAGTATTTCTACATGTCCAGCCTCACCAGCTACTTCACCTTCTACCTGATCGAGAAATTCGACCTGTCGGTCGCCAGTTCGCAGTTGCACCTGTTCCTGTTTCTCGGCGCGGTAGCGGCGGGGACATTCTTTGGCGGACCGATCGGCGACAGGATCGGGCGTAAGGCGGTGATCTGGTTTTCGATCCTCGGCGTTGCGCCGTTCACCTTGCTGCTGCCGCATGTCGACCTGTTCTGGACCAGCATTCTCAGCGTGGTCATCGGCTTCATTCTCGCCTCGGCGTTCTCGGCCATCGTGGTGTACGCCCAGGAACTGGTGCCGGGCAATGTCGGGATGATTGCCGGCGTGTTCTTCGGCCTGATGTTCGGCTTCGGCGGGATTGGCGCGGCGTTGCTGGGCCATCTGGCGGACATGCACGGCATTGAGTACGTGTACTACCTGTGTTCGTTCCTGCCGCTGTTTGGGGTGTTGGCGATCTTCCTGCCCAGAACCCAAAAAGCCTGAACCAACACCCATCGAGTGTGAGTGCGGTGGTGTGGCTGAAATTTCCGTCGTGTTGCGTCCTGAATATGGTTTACGCCGGTTTCAGGACCCTCTAAAAATTCAGCCGTTTCGATAGATATAGCTGTACGCGTTAATCGCCGGTACACCACCGAGATGTGCATAAAGCACCTTCGACCCATTCGGGAAAAACCCCTGGCGGACGAGATCAATGAGGCCTTGCATGGATTTTCCCTCGTATACCGGGTCCGTCATCATGCCTTCCATGCGAGCGCACAATCGGATGGCTGCATTGGTTTCTTCTGATGGGATGCCGTAGGCCGGATAGGCATATTCTTCTTTAAGGACAACATCGTCAGCTGTGATTTCCTGGCCAAGCCCAATAAGTCTGGCCGTTTGCTGGGCAATGGCCAGCACTTGTGCCCTGGTTTGTTCAGGTGTGGCGGAGGCGTCGATACCAATCACATTGCGGGCACGACCATCCTTGGCAAATCCCACCAACATGCCTGCATGCGTGGAGCCGGTCACAGTGCAGACGATTATGTAATCAAACCTGATCCCCATCCTGGTCTCTTGTTCGCGTACTTCTTCGGCGAAGCCGACATAGCCGAGACCTCCAAATTTGTGCACAGAAGCGCCGGCGGGAATGGCATACGGTTTGCCTCCTTTCGCCTTAACATCTTCCAGCGCCCGCTCCCAGCTCTCGCGGATGCCGATATCGAAACCTTCGTCGACGAATTCAATTTCGGCTCCCAGCACGCGGCTCATCAGGATATTCCCAACTCGGTCATAGACCGCATCCGGGAACGGAACCCAGCTTTCTTGAACGAGACGGCACTTCATACCGAGTTTGGCAGCCACAGCCGCGACCTGGCGCGTGTGGTTTGACTGGACGCCACCGATGGACACCAGCGTATCTGCCTGCGAGGCAATGGCATCGGGAATAATGTATTCCAGCTTTCGGATCTTGTTACCGCCAAACGCGAGTCCGGAGTTGCAATCCTCTCGTTTGGCATAGAGCTCGACATTGCCCCCGAGATACGCCGATAGGCGATTCAGTTTCTCTATCGGCGTAGGGCCGAACATGAGTGGATAGCGTTCAAATTTCTCCAGCATGACGGTTCTCCAGATCACGGATGAGCCGTTTTCAGTCTAGCAGAGCACATGTGGAGAGGGCTGCGCGCTACCACGATCCCAAAAAGCAAAATCCCCGTATCAGCGAGTGATTACGGGGATTTTCAGTCTATCGGGTTCCGTGTAAATCCACGGTCACCGTTACACGTTGAAGCGGAAGTGCATCACGTCGCCGTCTTTGACGATGTAATCCTTGCCTTCCAGACGCCATTTACCGGCTTCCTTGGTACCGGCTTCGCCCTTGTACTGGATGAAGTCGTTGTAGGCGATCACTTCGGCGCGGATGAAGCCTTTTTCGAAGTCGGTGTGGATCACGCCAGCGGCTTGTGGTGCGGTGGCACCGACGCGGACGGTCCAGGCGCGGACTTCTTCGACACCGGCGGTGAAGTAGGTCTGCAGGTGCAGCATTTCGTAGCCGGCGCGGATCACGCGGTTCAGGCCAGGCTCTTCGAGGCCCAGGGCTTCGAGGAACATGTCTTTCTCTTCGCCGTCATCGAGCTCGGCGATTTCCGCTTCGATCTTGTTGCACACCGGAACAACCACGGCGCCTTCTTCTTCGGCGATGGCCTTGACCACATCCAGGTGCGGGTTGTTTTCGAAACCGTCTTCAGCGACGTTGGCGATGTACATGACCGGTTTGGTGGTCAGCAGGTGGAAGCCCTTGATCACCGCTTTCTCGTCGGTGCCCATGTTTTTCATCAGGCTGCGCGCCGGCTTGCCTTCGGTGAAGTGAGCGATCAGTTGCTCCAGCAGGCCTTTCTGGACCACAGCGTCCTTGTCACCGCCCTTGGCGTTGCGCGCGACTTTCTGCAGTTGCTTCTCGCAGCTGTCGAGGTCGGCGAAGATCAGTTCCAGGTCGATGATTTCGATGTCGCGTTTCGGGTCGACGCTGTTGGAGACGTGAATCACGTTCTCGTCTTCGAAGCAGCGGACCACGTGGGCGATGGCATCGGTCTCACGGATGTTGGCCAGGAACTTGTTGCCCAGGCCTTCGCCTTTCGACGCACCGGCAACCAGGCCCGCGATGTCGACGAATTCCATGGTGGTCGGCAGGATGCGCTTTGGATTGACGATTTCCGCCAGGGCTTGCAGGCGCGGATCCGGCATCGGCACGATACCGCTGTTCGGCTCGATGGTGCAGAAGGGGAAGTTCTCGGCCGCGATCCCGGATTTGGTCAGGGCGTTGAACAGGGTGGACTTGCCGACGTTAGGCAGGCCGACGATGCCGCAATTGAATCCCATGGTGTTTCCCCTCGGGTAAAAGTCAGGCCTTCTGGCTGTGCAGGTTTTTCATCGCGCGGTTCCATTCACCGGCGAGGATATCCGGCAGCACGCCGAGGGCAAAGTCGATGCTGGCATCGAGTTTTTCCTGTTCGGCGCGTGGCGCACGACCCAGGACGAAATTTGAAACCATGCTGGCGACGCCCGGGTGACCGATGCCAAGCCGCAGGCGGTGGAAAGTGTTCTGATTGCCCAGTTGCGCAATGATGTCGCGCAACCCGTTGTGACCGCCATGGCCGCCGCCCACTTTGAGTTTGGCAACGCCCGGAGGCAGATCGAGTTCGTCGTGTGCCACGAGGATTTCTTCAGGCTTGATGCGGAAGAAACCTGCAAGGGCCGCCACGGCCTGGCCGCTGCGGTTCATGTACGTGGTGGGAATCAGCAGACGAACATCCTGACCCTGATGCGAATAGCGCCCGGTCAGGCCGAAATATTTGCGGTCCGCCACAAGGTTCACGCCTTGTGCGTTCGCGATGCGCTCAACAAAAAGGGCCCCTGCGTTATGCCGGGTCTGTTCGTATTCAGCGCCTGGATTTCCCAGGCCAACGATCAGTTTGATGGCAGTCACGATAGGGGCCCTTCATTGGAGTGGTGGATAACATCGCCGCAATCAGGGAGTGCGGCGAAAGTGGACGAAAATTGCTCATTTACCATGATGTAAACTCCGCGTTCTCGCCCGCTTTCTCGCTACGCTCTAGTCCGCGATGTTTCCGGTCACTCCGGCGTACAGAGTAAAATTACTCTGCAGCGCCTTCTGCAGCTTCTGGAGCAACACGTGGAGCGTGGACGTTGGCAACAGCCTTGTCATCGCCGTGTGCCAGGGCCACGAACTCAACGCCTTTAGGAGCTTTGAGGTCGGACAGGTGAATGATCGAACCGATTTCAGCGTTAGCCAGGTCGACTTCGATGAACTCAGGCAGATCTTTCGGCAGGCAGGAAACTTCGATCTCGCCAACAACGTGGGAGATTTCGCCGCCTTTCTTGGTCGGTGCTTCTTCGTTGATGAAGTGCACTGGAACGATAGCGGTCAGTTTCTGGCCAGCGACTACGCGTACGAAGTCAGCGTGCATCACGTGGCCTTTGGCCGGGTGACGTTGCAGGGCTTTGATCACGACGTTCTGCTTGGTGCCACCAACGTTCAGCTCGATGATGTGGCTGTAAGCCGCTTCGTTTTCGAGCAGTTTGGCAACTTCTTTGGCCAGCATGCTGATGGATTCAGGGGCTTTGTCGCCACCGTAAACTACAGCTGGAACCAGGCTTGCGAGACGACGCAGGCGGCGGCTCGCACCTTTCCCCAGGTCGGAACGCACTTCAGCATTCAGAGTAAAATCGTTCATGTTGTATCTCCAAAATAACCACACTCGCCCCAGCGTTTGCGACCAGCGCTAAAGGCGATATGGGCAAAAAAGCCCCGCCCCGACAGGAATGCCGGGGCGGGGCGCTTTTCGTCAACGAGACATTTCGAGAAGGGCAGGGCCCTTAGCGGAACATCGCGCTGATCGATTCTTCATTGCTGATGCGGCGGACCGCCTCGGCAACTACCGGTGCGATATCCAGTTGGCGGATACGCGCACAGGCTTGTGCTGCAGCGGACAGAGGAATGGTGTTAGTCACCACCAACTCGTCCAGCACGGAATTTTCAATGTTTTCGATCGCCCGACCCGACAGCACCGGGTGCGTGCAGTAGGCGAAAACCTTGGCAGCGCCATGCTCTTTCAGGGCCTTGGCCGCGTGGCACAGGGTGCCGGCGGTATCGACCATGTCATCGACCAGAATACAGGTACGCCCTTCGACATCACCGATGATATGCATCACTTCAGAGTGATTGGCTTTCTCACGGCGTTTGTCGATGATCCCGAGATCCACGCCCAGGGATTTGGCAACGGCACGTGCACGCACGACGCCACCAATGTCCGGGGACACGATCATCAGGTTTTCGAAGCGCTGATCTTCGATGTCATCCACCAGAACCGGGGAGCCGTAGATGTTATCTACCGGAATATCGAAGAAACCCTGGATTTGGTCAGCATGCAGATCAACCGTGAGAACACGGTCGATGCCGACTACGGTAAGCATGTCAGCCACGACTTTCGCGCTGATAGCCACACGTGCGGAACGCGGACGGCGATCCTGACGGGCATAACCAAAGTAAGGAATAACAGCAGTGATACGAGTAGCCGAGGAGCGGCGGAAGGCATCAGCCATCACTACCAGTTCCATCAGGTTATCGTTGGTCGGAGCGCAAGTCGGCTGAATAATGAAGACGTCTTTACCGCGGACGTTTTCATTGATCTCGGCTGTAATTTCGCCGTCGGAAAACTTACCGACAGAGATGTCACCGAGAGGGATATGCAGCTGACGTACGACACGCCGAGCCAGATCGGGGTTAGCGTTCCCCGTAAAGACCATCATCTTGGACACGCGCAGTACCTGAAGGCTGAGGGTAACCTGGATGAGTATAGGAAAATGGCAGGGGCGGCTGGATTCGAACCAACGCATGGCAGGATCAAAACCTGCTGCCTTACCGCTTGGCGACGCCCCTGTATCTGTTGCAACGATTACCCTGTAATCGGTTCCTTTAGAGCAGACTCTGTAGCTTGCGATGCAACATCGAAACGTTGCTTCCTTTTGCTACAAACCCTGTAAGGGTCTCTGTAAGAAGGGCCGAGACTTTATCAGCTTCAGCTTTGCTTGGGAAGCCCCCAAACACACAACTTCCAGTTCCGGTGAGTTTTGCTTCGGTAAATTTACCTAACAAATTCAAAGCGTTACGTACCTCTGGATAACGCCTTGTTACCACCGGCAAGCAGTCATTTCGACTGTTTCCCTTGGGAACGGGGCGCACTTTAATGGGAGGAGTGTTACGTGTCAACAACGGATCTGAAAAAATTTCTGCCGTACTTACAGAGACTTGCGGCACCAGCACGAGATACCACGGTTCTTCCGGGTCGACAGGGGTCAGTTTCTCCCCCACGCCCTCGGCAAAAGCCGCGTGGCCACGTACGAAAACCGGGACGTCGGCGCCCAGCGTCAATCCCAGGCCAGCCAGGCGATCTTCATCCCAACCCAATTGCCACAGGTGATTGAGGCCGAGCAAAGTCGTTGCGGCATTCGAACTGCCGCCACCAATGCCGCCGCCCATGGGCAGGATTTTTTCGATCCATATGTCGACACCCAGTGTGCACCCGGACTGTTCCTGGAGTTTTTTCGCAGCCTTGACGATCAGGTTGCTGTCGTGGGGGACGCCGTCGAATTCGGTGTGCAGGCAAATGACACCGTCTTCGCGCAGGGCGTAGGTGATTTCGTCGCCGTAATCGAGAAACTGAAACATCGTTTGCAGTTCGTGGTAGCCGTCTTCACGGCGACCGAGAATGTGCAACATCAGGTTGAGTTTGGCCGGAGATGGCAAAGTCAGGCGATTGGCTGGCATCTCATGACCCCAATTTGCGTGGTTGCCAGGCCTTGATCACCAGTGTGACGTCAAGGTCGGTGCCATGCAGCTTGATTCGCTCGGGCAGCCAGTAACCGTTTTGCTGGGTGTAGTCGGTGTATTCGACCTGCCAGCCATCCTGTTCGAGGTTGGCCAGGCGGCTGTCGGCATCCAGTGTCAGGTGACTTTTGCTGTCTGGAGACGGGAGCCCGCGGACCCACCAGGCCAGATTGGACACCGGCAGCTTCCAGCCAAGCTGTTCTTCGAGCAGCACTTCCGGATTCGGCGCGTCGTAACGCCCCTGGTTGGCGACTTCCAGCGACACCTTGCCCGGCCGGCCGGTCAGGCGAGCCGCGCCGCGGCCTAGCGGGCCGGACAGGCGAATGTCGTAGTAATCCTGGCGTTGCAGCCAGAACAGCGTGCCACTGCCCGAGTCTTTCGGGGCGCGAATGCCGATCTTGCCGTCGATTTGCCAGCCATCGAGGCCGGTCAGTTGCTGTTTGTGCTCACGCCATTGGGCTGGATTGCCATGCCCCTCGACCGACTCGCGTGGACCCAGGCCTGCGCAACCGGCGAGCAGGGCGATAAAACTGAAAACGATGAAATGGCGCAAAAACATAATCCTAAAGGGTCTCTGATCCGGTCAGGCGTTTGATGGTGCCGCGCAAGGTCGGGCTGTCAGGCTGTTCCTTGAGGAACTTGCCCCAGACTTGTTTCGCTTCACGCTGTTTGCCGTTGGCCCACAGGACTTCGCCCAGGTGAGCGGCGACCTCCTGATCGGGGAAGCGGTCCAGGGCTTGACGCAGCAGGCGCTCGGCTTCGTCGAGGTTGCCCATGCGGTAATTCACCCAGCCAAGGCTGTCGAGTACCGCCGGGTCTTCCGGACTGATCTGGTGCGCCTGTTCGATCAGGGCCTTGGCTTCGGCGTAGCGCGTGGTGCGGTCGGACAGGGTGTAGCCGAGGGCATTCAACGCCATGGCATTGTCCGGGTCGCGCTTGATGATCATGCGCAGGTCTTTTTCCATCTGCGCCAGGTCATTGCGCTTTTCCGCCTGCATGGCGCGGGTGTAGAGCAGGTTCAAGTCGTCCGGGTATTTCTGCAAGGCCTGCTGCAGAACATTCCAGGCCTTGTCGCCCTGATTGTTGGCGGACAGGGTTTCGGCTTCGATCAGGTACAACTGGATGGCGTAATCCGGCTGCTCATCGCGCTCTGCCGCCAGCTTGCGTTGCGCTTCGGCGGTTTTGCCGTTGTCGATCAGGATGTCGGCCTGACGCAATTGCGCCGGCAGGAAGTCGTTGCCCGGGCCAACCTTGGCATATTCGATCAGCGCGCCTTGCGGGTCGTTTTGCTCTTCGGCGATGCGGCCGAGGTTCAGGTGTGCCGAGTCGACATGGCTTTCCCGGGCGATCAAGTCTTCGAGATAACCCTTGGCCTCATTCCAGGCCTTGGCTTCCAGGCAGACCAGCGCGAGGGAGTAACGCAGTTCGTCGTCTTCCGGGTATTGCTGGACCAGGCTCGAGAACTCGGCCTTGGCGTCGTCCATGCGGTCCTGTTCAACCAGCATGCGTGCGTAAGTCAGGCGCAGGCGTTTGTCGTCCGGGTATTTCTTGATGCTTTTCTGCAGCAGTGGCAGGGCTTCGTCACCGCGATGGAGGGTTTGCAGCAGGCGTGCGCGCAGCAGGATCGGAGCGATTTCGCCGTCATCCGGCGGATTGTTTTCCAGCAGCGTCAGCGCACCTTTGGCGTCGCCATCCTGTTGCATCAGCAGTGCCTTGCCGAAAATCAGCTGGCTGTTGTTCGGATGACGCTGCAACAAACGGTCGAAGCTTTTCATCAAGCCGTTGCGGGTGTCCTGGTCGGTGTCGGCCGCGGACAGCGCGAGGAAGTCGAAATGGGTGTCGCCCTTGCCTTGCAGGACTTTCTCCATATAGGCCATGGAGTCGTCATAACGCCCGGCGCGCGCCAGTTGCACGGCGGCGGCGCGTTGCGCTTCGAGGTCGTCGGGGGCGTTTCTGGCCCAGATCAGCGCGGTATCCAGGGCTGCCTGATCGGCGCCCAGGTATTCGGCGATACGGAATGCCCGCTCGGAGATTCCCGGATCCTGGGTGTTGATGGCCTGAGTCACATAGTTGTCCAGCGCAATGTCGAAACGATTGCGTTGGCCAGCCAGTTCGGCGCTCAACAGGCTGAAGATGGTTTCCTCGCTGAACGAGCTGTAGACCTTGGGCTTTTCAGGGGCCGGGGTGCTGTCTTCAACCGGCGGCGTACCGTCCGACGAAACGGGTGCCAAGGCCTGGCAGCCGCTGAGGAAGACAAGAGCGAGGAGCAACGCGGAGGATCTATTCATATAGGAAGAGGACGACTAACCTGCGGTCAGATCATCATGACACAAGCTTTCGGCCAAACATAACCGAGCCGCCAATTTACCCGTGTACACCGGGTCCTTGTGTAGGAGCTGGCTTGCCAGCGATGGTCGTTAACGATGACGCGTTTTAACCGCAAAGACGCGGCGCCTGTCGGTCCATCGCTGGCAAGCCAGCTCCTACAAAGGGATGCGAAACAAGAACCGCTCTCAGTATGCGACGACGCCTACCGGGCCAATAGATATCGAGTAGTTGTTCTGACTCCGTCGAAGTAGGACAATTACCGGCTTCACGTCACAATCAGCGACTTTGAATGGCCTTCCTTGCACTCGGTATTAACCACAAGACTGCTTCAGTAGACGTCCGCGAGCGCGTGGCTTTTACCCCTGAGCAGCTGGTTGAGGCCTTGCAGCAGCTCTGCCGACTCACCGACAGCCGCGAAGCTGCGATCCTCTCCACCTGCAATCGCAGTGAACTCTATATAGAACAGGATCACCTGTCGGCGGACGTCGTGCTGCACTGGCTGGCCGAATATCATCATTTGAGCTTCGACGAGCTGCGCGCAAGCGCCTATGTGCATGAAGATGATGCGGCAGTTCGTCACATGATGCGGGTGGCTTCCGGGCTCGACTCGCTGGTGTTGGGCGAACCGCAGATTCTCGGCCAGATGAAGTCGGCCTATGCCGTGGCCCGCGAGGCCGGCACCATCGGGCCATTGCTCGGGCGGCTGTTCCAGGCCACGTTCAATGCGGCCAAGCAGGTGCGCACCGACACGGCCATCGGCGAGAACCCGGTATCGGTGGCGTTTGCCGCGGTGAGCCTGGCGAAACAGATTTTCAGCGACTTGCAGCGCAGCCAGGCCTTGTTGATCGGCGCCGGGGAGACCATCACCCTGGTCGCCCGCCATCTGCATGACCTCGGTGTAAAGCGTATCGTGGTCGCCAACCGTACCCTGGAGCGCGCCAGCATTCTGGCCGAACAGTTCGGTGCCCATGCCGTGTTGTTGTCGGATATTCCGGCGGAGCTGGTGCGTAGCGATATCGTCATCAGTTCCACCGCCAGCCAGTTGCCGATTCTGGGCAAGGGCGCCGTGGAAAGCGCCTTGAAACTGCGCAAGCACAAACCGATCTTCATGGTGGATATCGCTGTTCCGCGTGACATCGAGCCAGAAGTCGGCGAGTTGGACGATGTTTACCTCTATAGCGTCGACGATCTCCACGAAGTGGTCGCCGAGAACCTCAAGAGCCGCCAGGGCGCAGCCCAGGCCGCCGAAGAGATGGTCTCGGTCGGCGCCGAAGACTTCATGGTCCGCCTGCGTGAATTGGCGGCGGTGGACGTGCTCAAGGCTTATCGTCAACAGAGCGAGCGCCTGCGCGACGAAGAATTGCAAAAGGCCCAGCGCCTGCTGGCCAACGGCACCAGTGCCGAAGAGGTGCTGGTGCAACTGGCTCGCGGGCTGACCAACAAACTGTTGCACGCACCGAGCGTGCAGTTGAAAAAGCTCTCTGCCGAAGGTCGCCTGGATGCGCTGGCGATGGCCCAGGAACTCTTTGCCCTCGGTGAGGGCTCATCGGATAGCTTTTCGGATAAAAAACCGCAATGAAAGCGTCACTGCTCAATAAGCTGGATATTCTCCAGGACCGTTTCGAGGAATTGACCGCCTTGCTGGGCGACGGCGAGGTCATTTCCGATCAGAACAAGTTCCGCACCTATTCCAAGGAGTACGCGGAAGTTGAGCCGATCGTGAACGCCTATAAACAGCTGCTGAAAGTGCAGGCCGACCTCGAAGGCGCCCAGGCTCTGCTCAAGGACAGCGACCCGGACATGCGGGAAATGGCCGTGGAAGAAGTTCGCGAGGCCAAGGAGCGCCTGGTCACGCTCGAAGCCGACCTGCAGCGCATGCTGCTGCCCAAGGATCCGAATGACGGGCGCAACGTGTTCCTCGAAATCCGTGCCGGCACCGGCGGCGACGAGGCAGCGATTTTCTCCGGCGACCTGTTCCGCATGTATTCGCGTTATGCCGAGCGTCGTGGCTGGCGGGTGGAAATCCTCTCGGAAAACGAGGGTGAACACGGCGGCTATAAAGAGGTGATTGCCCGGGTCGAAGGCGACAACGTCTACGGCAAGCTGAAATTCGAATCCGGTGCCCACCGCGTGCAGCGGGTGCCGGCGACCGAATCCCAGGGCCGCATCCACACGTCGGCCTGTACCGTGGCGGTATTGCCCGAGCCGGACGAACAGGAAGCCATCGAGATCAACCCGGCCGACCTGCGCATCGATACCTATCGCTCCTCCGGCGCCGGTGGCCAGCACGTCAACAAGACCGACTCGGCGATCCGTATCACGCACTTGCCGTCCGGCATCGTGGTCGAATGCCAGGAAGAACGTTCACAGCACAAGAACCGCGCCCGGGCGATGTCCTGGTTGTCGGCCAAGCTGAACGATCAGCAGACCTCGGCCGCGGCCAACGCCATCGCCAGTGAGCGCAAGTTGCTGGTCGGTTCCGGTGATCGCTCCGAGCGCATCCGCACCTACAATTTTGCCCAGGGCCGGGTCACCGACCACCGGGTCAACCTGACCCTGTATTCCCTCGACGAGATCCTTGCCGGCGGCGTCGAGGCGGTGATCGAGCCGTTGCTGGCCGAGTACCAGGCTGATCAACTGGCAGCGATAGGTGAGTAAATGACGATCATTGCCAGTTTGTTGCGTGCCGCCGATTTACCCGACTCGCCGACGGCGCGTCTGGACGCCGAATTGTTGCTGGCGGCGGCGTTGGGCAAGTCCCGCAGTTTCCTGCACACCTGGCCGGAACGCATCGTGCCGAGCGAAGCGGCGCTGACGTTCGCCGAGTATTTGCAGCGCCGCCGCAGTGGTGAGCCAGTGGCCTATATCCTCGGCCAGCAAGGTTTCTGGAAGCTGGATCTGGAAGTGGCGCCGCACACGCTGATCCCGCGACCGGACACCGAGCTGCTGGTGGAAGCCGCGCTGGAGTTGTTGCCCGCCACACCGGCCAGGGTCCTCGACCTGGGCACCGGTAGCGGCGCGATTGCCTTGGCACTGGCGAGCGAGCGTCCGGCCTGGAACGTCACTGCCGTGGATCGCGTGCTGGAAGCCGTGGCCCTGGCCGAACGCAATCGTCAGCGCCTGCACCTGAACAACGCCAAGGTACTGAGCAGCCATTGGTTCAGCGCCCTGGAAGGTCAGCGTTTTCAACTGATCATCAGCAATCCGCCCTACATAGCAGCGGCCGATCCGCATCTGGTCGAGGGCGATGTGCGCTTTGAGCCGGCCAGCGCCCTGGTGGCTGGTGTCGACGGGCTCGACGATCTGCGTCTGATCGTCGCCCAGGCACCGGACCATCTCGACGCTGGCGGTTGGCTGATGCTCGAGCATGGTTATGATCAGGCCGAGGCGGTCCGCGATTTGTTGCTGACCCGCGGTTTTGAGGAAGTTCACAGCCGCACCGATCTGGGCGGTCACCAACGCATCAGTCTGGGGCGCCTGCCGTGCTGAATGATCAGGAGTTGCTGCGTTACAGCCGGCAGATTCTGCTGCAACACATCGATATCGACGGCCAGTTGCGCCTCAAGGACAGCCGCGTATTGATCGTCGGCCTCGGTGGCCTCGGTGCGCCGGTGGCGCTGTATCTCGCCGCCGCAGGGGTCGGCGAGTTGCATCTGGCGGACTTCGATACGGTTGACCTGACTAACCTGCAACGCCAGATCATTCACGACACCGACAGCGTCGGCATGACGAAGGTCGATTCGGCGCTCAAGCGTCTGAGTGCGATCAATCCTGAAATTCAACTGATCGCCCATCGTGCGGCGCTGGATGAAGATTCCCTGGCTGCCGTGGTGGCCGGGGTGGATCTGGTGCTCGATTGCTCGGACAATTTCTCCACCCGTGAAGCGGTCAACGCCGCTTGCGTGGCGGCCGGCAAACCGCTGGTCAGCGGCGCGGCGATTCGCCTCGAAGGGCAATTGTCGGTGTTCGATCCGCGTCGCCCCGAGAGCCCGTGCTACCACTGTTTGTATGGGCACGGCAGCGAAGCCGAACTGACGTGCAGCGAAGCCGGGGTGGTCGGGCCGCTGGTGGGGCTGGTCGGCAGCCTGCAAGCGCTTGAAGCGCTGAAGTTGCTGGCCGGATTCGGTGAGCCGCTGGTGGGGCGCCTGTTATTGATCGATGCCTTGGGCACGCGCTTTCGCGAATTGCGGGTCAAGCGGGATCCGGGTTGCAGCGTCTGTGGGTCGAAACATGCGTGAGGCGCCAATCGGCGTGTTCGACTCTGGTGTCGGTGGGCTCTCGGTGCTGGCCGAGATCCAGCGCTTGTTGCCCAACGAGACGCTGATGTACGTCGCCGATTGCGGGAATGTTCCCTATGGCGAGAAAACCCCGGAATTCATCCGGCAGCGTTGCAGCGTGATGGCCGATTTCTTTCAGCAACAGGGCGCCAAGGCCCTGGTGCTGGCCTGCAACACGGCAACGGTGTCAGGTGTCGCCGACTTGCGCCGCGACTATCCCGAATGGCCCATCGTCGGCATGGAGCCGGCAGTCAAACCGGCCGCTGCCGCAACCCGCTCCGGCGTGGTGGGGGTACTGGCCACCACTGGCACCTTGCAGAGTGCCAAGTTCGCCGCATTGCTCGACCGTTTCGCCACGGACGTGAAAGTGATTACCCAGCCGTGCCCCGGGCTGGTGGAGCTGATTGAAAACGGCGATCTGCGT
The DNA here is from genome assembly GCF_000282395.1 of Pseudomonas sp. GM55. Taxonomy (NCBI): domain Bacteria; kingdom Pseudomonadati; phylum Pseudomonadota; class Gammaproteobacteria; order Pseudomonadales; family Pseudomonadaceae; genus Pseudomonas; species Pseudomonas sp. GM55. Next base: position 46,295 of record NZ_AKJJ01000032.1, read on the forward strand.
AGCCCCGAGCTGCGTCAGCTGTTGGCCAGGTATGTCCAGCCGCTGCTGGCCGCCGGCGCGGACACCCTGATTCTCGGCTGCACCCATTATCCCTTTCTCAAGCCGATGCTCCGGCAGATGATCCCCGAGGACATCAGTCTGATCGACACCGGTGCCGCCGTCGCACGGCAGCTCCAGCGGCTATTGGCCGAAAGCGAACTGCTCGCCGAAGGGGCTGCCCGTGAGGCGCAGTTCTGGACCAGCGCCGATCCGCTGCATTTCAGAAATATCTTGCCGAAACTGTGGAATACCTCTGGCATTGTGCGAAGCTTCAACAGGTAAAAGATTGACCGGGGGAATACGAAAAATCGGGTGAGCTTCTGATTGATCGCTGACTTCTATAGCGTTGCAGGGTTGGGCTACAAAAAAAATCATACGAAATCGTTCGGAAAAGGAAGTTTCTCGTGAAGCGACTATTCTGTTTGGCCGCGATTGCGGCCGCATTAATGGGGCACACCTTTACTGCGCAGGCGGCAGGTGTGGAGTTCGCGGTTGGTCAGACCAGCGATTCGACCATGACGTATCGACTGGGCATGCAATTCGATTGGGACCAGAGCTGGTGGCAGAGTGACGTCGGTCGCATGACCGGCTACTGGAGCGGTGCCTATACCTACTGGGAAGGCGACAAGACCTCGAGCAATAACAGCCTGTCGTTCTCCCCGGTGTTCGTTTACGAATTTGCCGGCCAGAACGTCAAACCGTACGTTGAAGCAGGCATTGGCGTGGCGTTTTTCTCCAATACCCGACTCGAAGACAACAACCTCGGCAGTTCTTTCCAGTTTGAAGACCGGCTCGGTTTTGGCCTGCGCTTCAATGGCGGCCATGAAGTAGGAATCCGCGCGACGCACTATTCCAACGCCGGGCTCGCCAGTTCCAACGACGGTGTAGAAAGCTACGCGCTGCATTACACGTTGCCGTTGTAACACCCCGCACAATCAATGTGGGCGCGACGGTTCGGCGCCCCCACATTTGCTTTCGGGTGATTTTGAAATCAGCGGTACGCCGTCGAAATCCCCTGGCGTTCGTCGATGCACTCTGGTGCGCCCATTTCGAACTCCCGGCAGATCAGCGGGCGTTTTTCGTAGATGGTGCACATCATCGAGTTGCGATCCAGTGCGGCACACCAGCCGTCGTCCAGGCGCAGCATGACTTCCCCGCCCCAGTCATCGGTATCGATGAACCGTTCAGGCACACCCGTGTCGGTGATCAGCATGACTTCGAGCTGGCAGCAGCAGGCTGCGCAGGTCGAGCACGTGACCGCGGGTTCCGCGATTTGCGTATGGGGGATGGTATTCATGGCGCGCAGTGTAAGGCAGTCGCCGGGTGATATGTGAAAGGTCGGACGGACGCAGGTCCGCCCCCGAGATACCCCTGCCGATGATGGCGATGTTCACGGTTGATCCTTGAGCGGCGGCTGGCTGCGCACCGTGCGTTTCCCTATCTCCAGTTTCACATGGTCCGGCAGTCTGGAGAGCGGCCACAGGGTAGCCATGAATGCTGCCGGGAAAGCGATTTCCTGCGGACGGTCCTTGAGCTTTTCGAAGATGTACCGTGCGGCTTTCGCCACTGGCCAACGCAAGGGCAGGGAGAAGTCGTCTTTCGTCGTCAGCAGCGTTTCGACAAAACCGGGGCTGATCACCGTGACTTCTATGCCTTCGGGAGCCAGGTCGATACGCAGGGATTCGAACAGATGACGCAGCCCGGCCTTCGAGGCGCCGCAGGCTTCCGCCTTGGGCAGCGGCAGGTAAGTCACCGCACTGGCTATGGGCACCATATGCGGTGCGGTGCCAGCCCGTAGCAAAGGCAGGGCTGCCTCGATGCAATAGCTGCTGGCCAACAGGTTGGTGCGCACCACGTGCTCGACAATCGACGCGTCGAACTGCTTGGCGTCCACGTACTCGCAGGTGCCAGCGTTGAGTATCACGGTGTCCAGCGAACCCCAATCCTCGGCAATCTGCTCGCCAATCTCGCGCACGGTCTGGCTGTTGGTCAGGTCTCCGGCGACTACCAGCACTTGTCCCGGATAACGTTGTGACAAGACTTTCAGTGGCGCAACTGACCTTGAACTTACCGCCAGGTGCGCGCCGGTCTTCAGGATTTTCTCGGCCAGCGCGGCACCAATACCGCTGCTGGCGCCGGTCAGCCAATAACGGCGAGGAGGTGTACGACTCATCCCAAGCTCCTTTTCAGCCAGGCGATTGCCCGGTCTGCCAAATGTTGCAGGTTGTCTTTGTCGAGCGTCATGAACGGAGGGCAAACTGCTGCATGAAACTATTCATAGGCACTCCCGGCCAGTTCGGCGGACAGTTGCCGTGACGGCAGATTCTTGAACGCAGTCAAGGCGCGTGTACGCGAAGCACTCAAGTCAACGATCGGTGACGGGTAATCCACAACACCGAAAAGGCCGCCGAAACTGGCGGGGTTGTGCACGTCCTTTTTACTCAGACCGGCCAGTTCCGGTAGCCAGTGCTTGATGAACAGCCCTTCGGGGTCGAATTTTTCCGACTGGCTCAACGGGTTGAAAATCCGGAAATAAGGCGCCGAGTCGGTACCGGTGGAGGAACTCCACTGCCAGCCACCATTGTTCGCCGCCAGGTCGCCATCAATCAGGTGCTGCATGAAAAAACGTTCGCCTTCGCGCCAGTCGATCAGCAGGTTCTTGGTCAGGAACATCGCCACCACCATACGCAGGCGGTTGTGCATCCAGCCGGTAGCCAGCAGTTGGCGCATGGCCGCGTCGATGATCGGCAAACCGGTGCGCCCCTGTTGCCAGGCGGCCAGTTCTTCGGGGGCATTGCGCCAGGCCAGCGCTTCGGTTTCCGGGCGAAACGCGCGGTGCCGGGACACCCGTGGGTACCCCACCAGGATGTGTTTGTAGAACTCGCGCCACAGCAGTTCATTGATCCAGGTGACGGCACCGGTCTTGCCACTTTCGAACTCGCCCTGATTGTTGTTCAAGGCGGCGTGCAGGCATTGGCGGGGAGAAATCACTCCGGCGGCGAGATAGGCCGAAAGCTGACTGGTGCCGGGTTTCGCCGGGAAGTCGCGTTCGTTTTGATAGTGGTCGATCTGCGCATCGGTAAAGCTGTTGAGGCGACGCCGGGCTTCGGTTTCGCCGGCCGGCCACAGTTGACGCAGATTGTCGGCGGGCGTTGCGAAACCCTCGATACTCGTGGGAACTGCATCGCTGGCAATGTTCAGCGGCGCTTGCTTGCGTGGTGCGCGGACCAGGCCGGGCAGCGAATGGTGCAGGCGTTCGTAGCAGACTTTGCGGAACTGGCTGAAGACCTGAAAACAAGTGCCGGTCCGGGTCAGCACGCTCCCGGGCTTGAACAGCAATTGATCGAGGTAGCGGTGAACTTTGATGCCTTCGGCCCCGAGCGTCCTGGCGACCGCCGCATCGCGACGGGTTTCATGGATGCCGTACTCTTCGTTGAGGTACACCGCGTCGATCTGCCATTGTCGGCACAGATCCAGCAACACGGCTGGGGCGTCCTCCCAGCGCGGTGCCCAGCGGACCAGCAGGGGAATGTTCAGTTGACCCAGTTCGCGGCTCAACTCGCGCAGGTTACGCAGCCAGAAGTCCACTTTGCAGGGCGCGTCATCGTGTTCCAGCCATTGTTCCGGACTCAGCAGATACACGGCCACGCACGGCCCGCGAGTCGCGGCGGCCGAGAGAGCGGTGTTGTCATGCAGGCGCAAGTCGCTGCGCAACCAGATCAATTGCATGTTGGTATCCGCGCGATTCATTTAAATCAGCCCGCACTGAATGAGTGCCTGATGTGCCGACAATGGATCTTCGGCCAGGTACAAGTCAGCGATCTCGGTAGTACTTGCAGACAACTCGGCGTGGTGGATGCATACCGTTGGTCCGGCAATCATTCTTGGGCAACTGATGCCTTTGAACAGTTTCGGCAGTTGCGCCAGGTTCATGGCCTTGCTGGAGTACAGCAGAACCCCGCGGGGTTGCAGTAGTTCAACCGCCAATGCCAGTTCACCGACAGGCAGCGGTCCGTCGAAGACCTCTACCGGGCAATCGGCCGTGCTGATCAACCAGGCCGTGAGCCACAGATTCGGCTCAGTGGGCAGGTCCGAGTGGTTGATCAACAGCAGCGGCGCGCTGCGCAACTGACGATTGTTATGGTAGATGCGTGCGCCGAACTTGCTGCGCAACCAGGCACAAAAAAACACCCGCTCCATCTGCGCACCGAATTGGCCTTGCCAGCGTAGCTCCAGAGCGGCCAGCAGGGGCATCAGCAATTGTTCGCACAGGGTTCGCGGCGGATACAGCGCCATCGCCTGATTGACGCTGTCATCCAGGGCGCGTTCCTGCAATCCGCTGACCGCCTGCAGCAACGTTTGCAGCAAGGTGTGCCAATCGTTGTCGACGGACTCGCTGAAGGCTTGCGGCGTGTCGAGCAATTGCTTGACCTGACTGACGGCAACGCCACGGTTGAGCCAGGTGAGGATGGCCTGGATGCGTTGTACATGATCGGCCGAAAACAACCTGTGCCCCTTGGGCGTGCGTTGCGGCACGATCAGCCCGTAGCGCCGCTCCCAGGCGCGTAAGGTCACGGCATTGACGCCGGTTTGCCGCGCCACTTCACGGATCGGCAGCCAGCCTTCGTCCAACGCCTTTTTAAAGTCATCGCCGAGATCTTCGCGGGCGCTGGTGTCGAGTGCTTTTTTCATCAGATGGCGTTTCGCAGGCTTAGGTTTTCCGGGTGCGGTTGCAGGTAGACCTGCTGTGCGATGTATGGATCAGGGTGTTGGCGAAAGTGATGTTTGAGCAGCGTCAGGGGCACCACCAGCGGCACGATACCTTGGCGGTACTGACTGATCACGTGTTGCACTTCCTGCTTGTCTTCGCGGTTGATGGCCTGCTTCAGGTAGCCACTGAGGTGTTGCAGGACATTGGTATGGGTGCCACGGGTGGCACACTTTTTCAGGGCAGCCATCAGTTCACTGAAATAGCGCGCGCCGAGTTGCTTCGGATCGGTCTGGCCCATGTTGCCCAACAGGTTGCCGAGCACTTTGTATTGCCCCGGGTTGTGTGCCATCAAAAGGTATTTGTAGCGCGAGTGAAAGTCCGTGAGACCGCGCCGGGTCAGGCCTTCCTGGCACAGCTGCTGCCAGGCGCTGTAGGCGAATACGCGAGTGAGGAAGTTTTCCCGCAGCACCGGATCGTTGAGCCGGCCGTCTTCCTCCACCGGCAAGTCCGTGTGCAGCAGACAGAAAGCCTTGGCGTAGATCCCGTGACCACCGCCGTCCGCTCGTGTGCCGTTGGCTTGGTAGACCTTGACCCGCTCCAGGCCACAGGATGGGGAGTTTTGCATGAAGATATAGCCGCAAATATCCCCCAGCTGCACTGCCATGTTGCGGCCGTAGGTGGCCAGCGCTTGTGTCACGTTAAGGTTGTGATCGAGGGTTCCCACGGCTTCGGGTTGATCTGCGCCACTCACCAGCCGAATCGGTTGGCGGGGCACGCCGAGGCCGATAGCCACTTCCGGGCAGACCGGGATGAAATCAAAGTAATCAGTTAGGGTGCGGCTGCACAGCCGCGATTCCTTGTGCCCGCCGTTGTAGCGCACGTCGAGCCCCATCAGGCAGGCGCTGATGGCGATTTTCGGTTTGGCGGGGGAGTGGGGCATCGGAGCACCTCGAATCTGAACCTGTACAAACATTCGGGTCTGTACAAGATAACTTCATCATAGATTCAAAGCTGTACAAGTCAAATCCTATGTATAGGTATTTGGCTGGCTGCTGTCCATGATGACAGCAGCGACTTGCTCGGATTGATGCTCCTTACTGCAGGTGTTCATGCAAGCGGCGGGCGGCTTCCTGACCGCTGAGCCAGGCCCCTTCGACACGTCCGGACAGGCACCAGTCGCCGCAGGCGTACAGCCCCAGGTCGGCATCGGCCAGGGTGCCCCATTCGTGACTGCTGGCAGGGCGGGCGTAGAGCCAGCGGTGGGCGAGGCTGAAGCTCGGCGCAGGCATGGAGTCGTGCAGCAATTCGGCGAATGCGCCATGCAGCTGTTCGATCACAGCCTCCTTGGGCAGGTCGATGTGCTGGCGACTCCAGGCGCTGGTGGCGTGCAGCACCCAGGTGTCGAGGGTGTTGTCGCGCCCGGGTTTGCTGCGGTTGCGGGCCAGCCAGTCGAGTGGGCTGTCCTGTACGAAGCAGCCTTCCATGGGGGTTTCCAACGGCGTTTCGAAGGCCAGGGCAATTGCCCAGGTCGGGTCCATTTTCACCCCGGCGGCGGCGCCCGCGAGTTTCGGCGCCGATGCCAGCAGAGCCGTGGCCTGTGGGGCTGGCGTAGCGATGACCACGTGGCTGAACGGTCCGTGGGTGAAGCCCTCGGCGTCCTGCAGATGCCAGTGTTCTTCACCGCGATAGACCTCGGTGATCCGGCAGGCGAAATGCACTTCAAGGTCACCGAGCAGGGCGCGGGTGATGGCGCTCATGCGGGGCGTGCCGACCCAGCGGGTCTGCTCGTCCGGCGACAGGTTGAGCTGACCGCCATGGTAGGTGTACAGCTGCGGCGTCCACTCGGCGACCCAGCCTCTGGCCTGCCAGCGCTGGACTTCCGTGACAAAGCGGCGGTCGCGGGCGGTGAAATATTGCGCGCCCATGTCCAGAGCACCCGCATCGCTGCGCTTGCTCGACATGCGCCCGCCGCTACCGCGGCTTTTATCGAACAGTTGAACCACATGCCCGAGGTCGGTCAGGGCCTGGGCAGCGGAGAGTCCGGCAATGCCGGTGCCAATGATTGCGATAGGTACAGTCATAGGTGCCTCGTTTACCTTTCTGTACAGACTACGCCGAGGTTTAAACCTGTACAATATTGTTTTTCGGTATAACTTTTAGCGTTCTCGTTCTGACAGCTTGGCCTATTGTTAAACATAGAGCCTGCTCGATACCAAAGATCCCTGCTTATAAAAATAGACTAATGGACAAGGTAAAACGCCACGCGAGGAAGTAGTCATGCACATATTGCTGACCGGCGGTACTGGTTTGATAGGACGTCAGCTCTGCCGACACTGGTCGGGGCAGGGCCATCGCCTGACAGTCTGGAGTCGCAAGCCTGCAAAAGTCGCGAAAGTATGTGGTGCCCAAGTGCGTGGAATTGCCCGGCTGGAGGAGCTGGGGCAGGAGCCGGTGGATGCGATCGTCAATCTTGCCGGAACGCCGATTGCCGACCGGCCCTGGACGCACAAGCGCAAAGCCTTGTTGTGGAGCAGCCGGATCACGTTGACTGAAACCCTGCTGGCGTGGCTTGAAAGCCGCGAGCAGAAACCACGGGTCTTGATTTCCGGTTCGGCTGCCGGTTGGTATGGCGATGGTGGCGAGCGCGAACTGACCGAGGACTCGGCGCCGGTCAGCGAAGATTTCGCCAGCCAGTTATGCATTGCCTGGGAGGAGACTGCACAGCGGGCTGAAACGCTGGGCATTCGCGTCATTCTCATCCGTACCGGGTTGGTGCTGTCGGCGGAGGGCGGCTTTTTGTCGCGGCTGTTACTGCCGTTCAAACTGGGCCTGGGAGGGCCGATCGGCAACGGCCGGCAGTGGATGCCGTGGATTCATATCGACGATCAAATCGCCCTGATTGATTTTCTTCTGCACCGCAACGAGGCCAGCGGTCCCTATAATGCGTGCGCGCCCAAACCGGTGCGCAACCGCGAGTTTGCCAAGGCGCTGGGCAGCGTGCTGCATCGCCCGGCGTTGATGCCGATGCCGGCCTTCGCATTGAGGGTGGGGCTGGGCGAGTTGTCCTTGCTGTTGCTGGGTGGTCAACGGGCCACGCCGGTTCGCCTGTTGACGGCGGGTTTCACATTTAAGTTCACGGATTTGCGCGCGGCTCTGGACGATCTGTCCGGTCGCCTTTGAAATAGGACGTTGCATGACCGATCACGCGTTGCTTCTGGTCAACCTGGGCTCACCTGCCTCCACCTCGGTGGCGGATGTGCGCAGCTACCTCAATCAATTTCTGATGGACCCATACGTGATCGACCTGCCATGGCCGGTTCGACGCTTGCTGGTGTCGCTGATCCTGATCAAGCGTCCCGAACAGTCGGCCCACGCCTATGCCTCGATCTGGTGGGACGAGGGCTCGCCGCTGGTGGTGCTTAGCCGTCGTTTGCAACAAGCCATGACCGGCCAGTGGCAGCACGGCCCGGTCGAACTGGCGATGCGCTACGGCGAGCCGTCGATTGAATCGACGCTGGTGCGCATGGCCGCCGCGGGGCACAAGCGAATCACCCTGGCGCCGCTGTATCCACAGTTCGCCGACAGCACCACCACCACGGTCATTGCAGAAGCCAGGCGTGTGGTGCGCGAGAAGAGCCTCGACGTACAGCTGTCGGTGCTCCAGCCTTTCTACGATCAACCGGAGTACCTCGATGCGCTGGTGGCCACGACCCGGCCGCATTTGCAGCAGGACTTCGATCACTTGTTGATGAGTTTTCATGGATTGCCGGAACGGCATCTGAAGAAGCTCAACCCCGGGCACAGCTTCGAGGGTGGCGGTGATTGCTGCGCCGGGGCGCCAGCTGAGGTGGTCGCCACCTGTTATCGCGGCCAATGCCTGCGTACGGCGGCAGAGTTTGCCAAGCGCATGGGGTTGCCGGACGGTAAGTGGTCGGTATCGTTCCAGTCGCGTCTGGGGCGCGCCAAGTGGATCGAACCCTACACCGAAGCGCGTCTCGATGAGTTGGCCAAAAGTGGCGTGAAAAAGATTCTGGTGATGTGCCCGGCATTCGTGGCCGATTGCATCGAAACACTGGAAGAGATTGGTGATCGCGGCAAGGAGCAGTTCCGCGCGGCGGGGGGCGAGGACCTGGTGCTGGTGCCGTGCCTCAACGATGACCCGCATTGGGCGCGGGCGTTGAGTGCGTTGTGTGAGCGAGCGCCGCTGGCGCTTTAAAAGCTTCGTCGGCAAGCCGGCTCCTACGTAGGAGCCGGCTTGCCGACGATGGCGTCTTCAACCGCAATCAAGAACCATGGATCAGATCAGCGGCTCATTCGCCTTCTTGTGCTTCCAGCTGTCATTGCCCGGCAGGATCAGATTCAAACCAATCGCCACCACCGCGCACAGCGCGATGCCCTTGAGGCCGAAATCGTCCGGCCCGGTGCCGGTGCCGATCAGCACGCCGCCGATCCCGAATACCAGGGTCACCGAAACAATCACCAGATTGCGCGCCTCGCCCAGATCGATCTTGTGGCGGATCAGCGTGTTCATCCCCACCGCCGCAATCGAACCGAACAACAGGCAGAGAATCCCGCCCATTACCGGCACCGGGATGCTTTGCAGCAGCGCGCCGAACTTGCCGATAAACGCCAGGCTGATGGCGAAGATCGCCGCCCAGGTCATGATTTTCGGGTTGTAGTTCTTGGTCAGCATGACCGCGCCGGTCACTTCGGCGTAGGTGGTGTTGGGTGGACCGCCGAACAGGCCGGCCGCCGTGGTGGCAATGCCGTCGCCGAGCAGGGTGCGATGCAGGCCGGGCTTCTTCAGGTAATCGCGACCGGTCACGCTACCCACGGCAATCACGCCACCGATGTGCTCGATGGCCGGGGCCAAGGCCACCGGAACAATGAACAGGATCGCCTGCCAGTTGAATTCCGGCGCGGTGAAGTTCGGGATGGCGAACCACGGCGCCGCAGCAATCTTCGCAACATCGACCACGCCGAAGTAGAACGACATGCCGAAACCGACCAGCACGCCGGAGATGATCGGCACCAGGCGGAAGATGCCCTTGCCGAAAACCGCGACGATCAGCGTGGTCAGCAGCGCAGGCATCGAGATCATCATCGCCGTCTGGTAATGAATCAATTCACTGCCGTCGCCGGCCTTGCCCATGGCCATGTTGGCGGCAATCGGCGCCATGGCCAGGCCAATCGATATGATCACCGGCCCGATCACCACCGGCGGCAGCAGGCGGTCAATGAAACCGGTGCCTTTGATCTTCACCGCGAGGCCGAGGAAGGTGTAGACGAAACCTGCCGCCATCACGCCACCCATGGTCGCGGCCAGGCCGAACTGGCCCTTGGCGAGAATGATCGGGGTGATGAAGGCAAAGCTCGATGCCAGGAACACCGGCACCTGACGCCCGGTGACGATCTGGAACAGGATCGTCCCCAGGCCGGCCGTGAACAGCGCTACGTTCGGGTCGAGACCGGTAATCAGCGGCATCAACACCAGGGCGCCGAAGGCCACGAACAGCATCTGCGCACCCGACAGCACCGTGCGCCAGAGCGGATCGTTGAACTCGTGCTGCATGCTCACGCGTCCTTCTGCTTGGTGCCGAAGATCTTGTCACCGGCATCGCCCAGCCCTGGGATGATGTAGCCGTGCTCGTTCAGTTTCTGATCAATGGAAGCGGTGTAGATGATCACGTCCGGGTGAGCTTTCTCGACCACGGCGATGCCTTCTGGCGCGGCGACCAGCACCATGGCGCGGATGTCCTTGCAGCCGGCTTTTTTCAGCAGGTCGATGGTGGCAACCATCGAGCCGCCGGTGGCGAGCATCGGGTCGATGATCATCGCCAGGCGTTCGTCGATTTCCGGTACCAGTTTTTCCAGGTAGGTGTGGGCTTCGAGGGTTTCCTCGTTGCGAGCCACGCCAACGGCGCTGACCTTGGCGCCCGGGATCAGGCTGAGCACGCCTTCGAGCATGCCGATGCCGGCACGCAGGATCGGTACCACGGTGATTTTCTTGCCGGCGATTTTCTCGACCGATACGGTGCCGCACCAGCCTTCGATATCGTAGGCTTCCAGCGGCAGGTCTTTGGTGGCTTCATAGGTCAGCAGGGCGCCGACTTCCTGAGCGAGCTCACGGAAATTCTTGGTGCTGATGTCTGCACGGCGCATAAGGCCAAGTTTATGACGGATCAGCGGGTGGCGGATCTCATGGATGGGCATGGGGAAAGGCTCCGGCGGCGGGCAAAAAAACCGGCCTAGATTAATCTATCCGAGGGTGTTGTCCTATAGACATACAGTACGTTAGTCCACAAACGCTTGATCTGGCCGTGCGGGATGCGTACCTTTGCCCGCTTTTCCTGACTTCCAACCCCCCCTGGAGAGCGCCATGTCCGCTGATCTCGAGCATATCCGTCAAATCATGCGAGAGGCTGACTGCCTGTACACCGAAGCTGAAGTCGAGGCGGCCATCGCCCGCGTCGGTGCACAAATCAACGAACAAATGGCCGACAGCAACCCGGTGGTGTTCTGCGTGATGAACGGCGGGCTGATTTTCTCCGGCAAGCTGCTGACCTATCTGCAGTTCCCGCTGGAAGCGTCCTATCTGCACGCCACCCGCTATCGTAATGAAACCAGCGGCGGCGACCTGTTCTGGAAAGCCAAGCCGGAAGTATCCTTCATCGACCGTGATGTGCTGATCATCGACGACATCCTCGACGAAGGCCACACCCTGGGTGCGATCATCGACTTCTGCAAACACGCTGGCGCACGTAAAGTGCATACTGCCGTGCTGATCGACAAAGACCACGACCGCAAGGCCCGTCCGGACCTCAAGGCCGATTTCGTCGGTCTGCCGTGCGTCGACCGCTACATCTTCGGTTACGGCATGGACTACAAAGGCTACTGGCGTAACGCCAACGGGATTTTCGCTGTTAAAGGAATGTAAGACATGGATACGCCTCGTTTTCTGGATCAGACCTTGTTCACCGAGCTGGCCGGGAAAGCCGCGGCCAATCCTCGTGGGCGCCAGCATCACAATTTCCACCAGATGGAAGACGCTTGCCATCGCATGGCGGTGGGGTTGCAGCCGTCCACTTACATCCCGCCTCACCGGCATTTGGGCGACAACAAGGCCGAAACCCTGTTGGTTCTCAAGGGCCGGCTGGGCGTGTTGATATTTGATGAGACGGGTACGGTGCTGAGCAAGACCGTGCTTCAGGCCGGTGGCGACTGTGTTGGCGTGGACCTGCCAACCGGTGTGTTCCACGGTTTGGTGGTGCTGGAGGCCGACAGCCTGATGTTCGAATGCAAGGCCGGCCCTTACCGTCCGGTCGGTGAAGGTGAGCTGGCGCATTGGGCACCGCGCGAAGGCGAGCCTGGTGTTGCCGAGTATCAGGCCTGGATGCGCGCGCAATTCGACTGATGTTCACCACCTGTAGGAGCGAGCTCGCTCGCGATGGACGCAGGAACGCCGCGGGGTATCAGGCTCCCAGCGTTATCGTTGACGACCATCGCGAACCGGCTCGCTCCTGCAGGGACGCGTTCACCCTTGGAGCCAGCCATGAGCCTTTTGATCCGCTGCTGCGCCGCCCTGTTGCTGACCTTCAGTCTGCCTCTGGCTGCCGCGCCAGCACCCATGCACAGTCAATTTCTGCCGCCGGACGATCTCTCTCTGCGCGCTGCTGATCCCGAGCAGCAACAACTGCTGCAGGTCACCGAGTATTCGGTGGTGGTCGGCAGCCAGCGTCAATCCAGTCAACAGCCCATTCCGGTCACTTCGCCGCTGCTGATTCGCCTCAAGGGCAAATCCCTGAACAAGGGCGCCACCATCAGTCAGGTGCTGGTCAATTTCGACGGCGAAAGCAAAAGCCTGAAGAAGCCGGTCTATGACGAGCCGAGCAAGACCCTGACCCTCTATTACCCGCTGGCGCAATACCGGGTGTTGATCGACTTGTTGCGCAACGACACGGTGTATTGCCAGTTTCTGAGCTACGCCAATGGGCATGTCTGGGCCGATCTGCACACCGGCAGCACTCGTGCGCGTTGAGCCCTGTGCCTGCGCAGGGGTAAACTGCCCGCCCCGTGAAATGTCTGCGAGCTGGAGTCGGCAATGCGTAAAGATAAAAAACAAGTGATTGGTGACGAGATCGGCGATGAGCAGATCAAGTTGTTCCTCGATTTCGAACCGGTCGACGCGACTTCTCCGTCCCTGCACAAACTGGTCAAGGCCTACCGTGGCCTGCGCATCGACGATTTCGAGCGTTTCCTGACGTTCTTCGTCGAGGCGGGTTACGACGTGAACGGCAAGGACGAGCACGGCAATGACTTCGTTGCCCTGATCAAGGATCAGCGCAACGCGGCGGATTACATTGAGCTGATTGAAAAAGCTCGCGGCTGACCTGCATCGACGCACTCCTTGTAGGAGCTGGCTTGCCAGCGAAGCTGTGTCTCTGATGCTCCGCGGCGCCCCCTTCGCTGGCAAGCCAGCTCCTACAGGGCATAAAAAAACGCCCCGTTCTCAGTGAGAGCGGGGCGTTTTTCATAAGGCCGAATCAAGCGTAGCTTTCGGTCTCGCTGCTGGCTTCAACCAGTTCCAGGGCAACGTTGTTCTGCGCGTTGATCTTGCGATACAGCGCAGCGTCGGTTTCCAGAACCTTTTCCCGGGCCGGGAAAATTTCGGCCAGTTTGGTGGCCCATTCGCCTTTTGCTTTGCTCGGGAAGCATTTTTCGATCAGCTCAAGCATGATCGAAACGGTCACCGAGGCACCTGGAGAAGCGCCGAGCAGTGCCGCCAGGGAACCGTCCTTGGCCGCGACCAGTTCGGTACCGAATTGCAGGACGCCGCCTTTTTTCGGGTCTTTCTTGATGATCTGCACTCGTTGGCCGGCCACTTCCAGGCGCCAGTCTTCGGGTTTCGCCTGCGGGTAGAAGCGACGCAGGGAATCCAGGCGCTGCTCCATCGACTGCATCACTTCGCTGACCAGGTATTTGGTCAGGTCCATGTTGTTTTTCGCCACGGCGAGCATCGGGCCGATGTTGCCGGCGCGAACCGACATCGGCAGGTCCATGAAGGAACCGTGCTTGAGGAACTTGGTGGTGAAGCCGGCGTACGGTCCGAACAGCAGGGACTTCTTGCCATCGACTACGCGGGTGTCAAGGTGCGGCACGGACATGGGTGGCGAACCCACTGCGGCCTGGCTGTAGACCTTGGCCTGGTGGTGCTTGACCACTTCCGGGTTGTCGCAGCGCAGCCACTGGCCGCTGATCGGGAAGCCGCCGAAGCCTTTGCTTTCTTCGATGCCCGAGGCTTGCAGCAGCGGCAGTGCCGCGCCGCCAGCGCCAAGGAAGACGAATTTGGCGTCGACTTCACGGGTATTGCCGCTGTTGACGTCCTTGATGCTGACGGTCCAGCCGCCATTGCTGCGCTTGAGGCCGGTCACGCGCTTGCAGTACTTGACCTGGGCATCGGGTGCGCTGGTCAGGTGCTTGAGCAACTGGTTGGTCAGGGCGCCGAAGTTGACGTCGGTGCCATTGATCACGCGGGTCGCGGCGAGGGTTTCGCCAGGATCGCGGCCAGGCATCATCAGCGGCATCCACTCGGCCATTTTGGCCTTGTCTTCGGTGTATTCCATGTCGGCGAAGGCGTGGTGTCTGCTCAGCACCTTGAAGCGTTCCTTGAGGAAGGACACGCCGCTGTCGCCCTGCACGAAACTCAGGTGTGGCACCGGGCTGATAAACGATTTGCACGAGCCGAACGTGCCTTTCTTGGTCAGGTACGACCAGAACTGCTTCGACACCTCGAACTGGGTGTTGATGTGCACGGCTTTCTTGATGTCGACGGCGCCATCGGCTGCCTGCGGCGTGTAGTTGAGCTCACACAGCCCGGCGTGACCGGTACCGGCGTTGTTCCATGGGTTGGAACTCTCCGCGGCACCGGAATCCATCAGCTCGACGACTTCCAGCTTGATCGCGGGGTCGAGCTCTTTGAGCAGTACCGCCAGGGTGGCACTCATGATGCCGGCCCCAACCAGTACTACGTCGACTGCTTCGTTATGCGCCATTTAACGCGTCTCCAAAATCTGCAGCACCAAATTGTCGGCATGGCTGCCAGGCGTTCCGGGGCGTGTCAGTGTTGCCCCAGGTACCCATGGCAGTGTCGCCATGTCCGAATCTTCGTAATTTATCGCAACTTCGACGGACGCTACCTGCCGGGCCTATGAGCCATATGAACTCATTTCAGCGTGCGGGAGGCAATTCGACTTATGGTCGATACATCCGTTTGTGCAACCAAATCCGTAGCGGACAGGCTTCAGGCTCCGGTGTTCGAGGAATACTCGGTCCTGTGTCGTTGGGCTGTTGTAGACGCTAATGGTGCATGTTCAGACGCAAAACTATTCATTTGCTCGCCACACTCTTGTGAAGTTGTGAAAACCCGTTTTTTTCACGCTCTTTTGAAGACGTGAACCTCAAAAAGGGCTGTCCCAGCCTGGCACCGTGCCCGGATGGATTGCCGCCATGGGATACAGGGCAGGCAAAACGGGCAAACAGCTCAGTGACCGAGCGTAATGACAGCTCTGCAGATTCGCGAAAAGTGGAGGTTTTGCTCAACGAAACAGCAAGCGCGCCAGCTTCACTCGATCTGTGTGGGCGGCTCTCTGTGGGCGGTGCGGGGTGTCAACACAAGCGCATTGACGGTGCTGCGAGGCCCGATCAGGAGACGTCCTTATAATCGGGGGGAGATTGTATCTAAGAAACGCAGGGAATTGGTCGTGTTTAATGACTTTTATTAGGTGTTTGGTCAGGTCGTCATCAGTTGCTGTGCACGCGAGCGCTGCTGTTGCTGCGGGGAAACGACAAGGGCGCTGGCAGGCAGCGGCTGATTCAACCAGTTCAGACGGATCTCTTCGACTTCAACCCAGCCATCGCCCATGGGCTGGAGGCTGCACTGTTTGAAGGCCTGGCAGTGGCCGTTGCGGTCGAGCAGGGCGAAGCAGCGATGCAGCGGGCGTGGCGCAAACAGAGAAATCAGATGGCGCATGGTGGAGTACCTTGTTGTTTTTCTGAAGAAAACGATAATCGCAAGCCATTACATGCAAGTGTAGGAGTGGTGACAACTGTGTGACAAGAACTGCTTTCCCAAGGGGGCAGAGATTTCATCAAACACTGTGCGGTGCTGGTTACCCGCAGTGGCGCACCGCTATACTGCCGGCCTGTTTGTGCCTGATTCTGGAGAGAAGAGCATGTTGCAACGCCTGTTGTTCGGTTTGATCACTGTGACCAGTTTGACCCTGGTTGGCTGCGCCCACAGCCCGCAACAACTGAGCCCGGAACCCAAGCTGACCGCCCAGCTGGCCCCGGTCGGCCATGGCCAGCCCGTTGTAGTACGTGTAGTGGACGGTCGACCGTCGCCGACACTGGGCACCCGTGGCGGCCTGTATCCGGAGACCAGCGCGATCACCGTGCAGGGCGCGCAGATCCTGCCGAAGCTGCAGGCCCAGGCTGAAGCCGCCGTGCGTCTGTTGGGCTTTACCCCGACGAACAACGCCATGAATGCACCGCAACTGACCGTGACCCTGGCAGAGTTGAAGTACCAGTCGCCCAAGGAAGGCCTGTACGTGACCGAAGCCACCATCGGCGCGACGTTCCGCTCCGATGTACAGAACGCCAACCGTCGCTACAGCGGCCGTTATGGCTCATCCCTGGACCAGCGCTTCGGTATGGCGCCGAACCAGGAAACCAACACCAAGCTGGTCAGCGATGTGTTGAGCGATGCGTTGACCCGCCTGTTCAAGGACCCGACCGTGGGCCAGATTCTCGGCGAGTAATCTTCGCTGGATGCGAAAAAGCCCGGTGCCAGCGATGGTCCCGGGCTTTTTCATGCACAACCGCGCCCTGTAGGAGCTGGCTTGCCAGCGAAGGCGGTCTGTCATTGGATGTCGATGTCGCTGACCCACCGCTTTCGCTGGCAAGCCAGCTCCTACAGGGGCTTGGTGTCAGGCTGCCTCGGAGTAAAAATCCAGCACGCTCACACCCGTCAGCAAATCCGTTTCCGGCAAATCCGCATGTTGATGTCCACCCAAGGCGCAATACACCAGCCAATGGCGGTCTTGAACGTTGAAGGCGAGGCTGCCAACGAGGGCTTGCTGTTCTTCGCTGGGGGTGATGAGGTAAAGACGATCCTGGTTTTCGGCGTGGAGCATGACGTGGTCCGTGTCGGTTTCGAGGCACGCATGGTCGCCGATACAGATGACGAAGCCGTGACTCAGGACAGCCATTGATCAATTGCCTCGTTATTTGTCGGAAACAGAGGGCAGGGGCGCAGGCTTTCGGTAGAATCCGCGCCGCGGTCGCCGGTCCGGCACCTGCCACCTGTTTTACTTGAGGTCTGTGATGTCGCTGCACTTGATGACGCTGTTTACCGCCCATCCCGCCAAATTGATCAATCTGCTGGCCTTGCTCCTTGCCTTTCCGGGCGGCTGGTTGCTGCACGCCACCCGTCGCCGCGAACTGCGCGCGATGGCCAGTTTGCAGGCGCAGCGCCAGAGCAGCCCCAGCGTAGAGCCCACGCTGGACTGGGCGACCTTGCGCAGGAACCGGTTTTTCTACATTTTCGGTTTTGCCTGCATGGGGATGGCGCTGCTGGTGTCGTGGATCAGTACGCAGGTCTGAAGTCTTGACGCAGCACCCATGCAGATACAAAAACGGCGCCTCGAAGGCGCCGTTTTTATATCTGGCCGAAACCGCTTACAGCGGCAACCCTGCCTTCACCCGGTACTGATTGCGCACCGGTGTCGCATATTGCAGCACCAGGAATGGACGATGCTCCTCAGGGCAAGCGTCCAGGCGGCGTTGCCATTCTTCCTGGGCTTTGGCCAGTTCCTCGGCCGGGAACAGTTGCGCAGCTTTTGGTACCTGCAGTTGCGGATCAGCGTCTTTCCACTGCGCATAAGCCAGGTAGTGCACCGGGAACAAGCGATAGCCACTGAGGATTTGCCTGTCCATCTCGACCGCCAGTTGCTTGGTGTCTTCGAACAGATCGGTGATCGGCGCGGCAAAGTTCACATGGACCCGGCCCTTGTAGCCGGTGATGCCCTTGGCGATGCTCACGTCATCCTCGCCCGGCACCTTGGTGTAGCTGCCGGTGGTGGCGCGGATGTACAGCTCGCGGGCCTTGGCCTGATCGCACGGGTCGTATTCGTAGCTGATCGACACCGGGGTCAGGTTCAGCGACTGAATGACTTCACCGAACGGCTCGTCCTTGCGGCTCATGTGGAACATCTTGAGGATCGCCGATTCGGTACGGTCGTCACCGTCCTTGGCGCGCCCCTCGGCCTGGGCAATCCAGATCGAGGCGCAATCGTTGCGGATCGAATGGTTGATATACGCCGACAGCAATTGATAGGCCGCCATTTTCTCCCGGCGTCCGCTGATCGAGCGGTGCACGATGAAGCTCTTGTTCAGGCGCATCAGGTCGCTGACGAAAGGCTTTTGCAGCAGGTTGTCGCCAATGGCGATGCGTGGGGTCGGCAGACCGGCGTGGTACACGGCATAGTTGACGAAGGCCGGGTCCATCACGATATCGCGGTGGTTGGCGATAAACAGGTAGGCGCTGCCGGACTTGAATTGCTCCACCCCGGTATAGGTGACACCGTCGGTGGCACGCTCGATGGTATGGTCGACGTAATGCTCGACTTTGTCCTGTAACGTGGCCACGGAGGTCACGCCGGCAAACTCACGGCGCAGCCGATGGGCTATAAGAGGTTTGAGCGCCCAGCCTAAAGCGCCGGCGAAACGCGGGAAGCGGAAGTGGGTGAGGATATCTAGAAACGCCTTGTCGCCGAGCAGCCGTGCCAGCACTGCCGGGACTTCACTGTCGTCGTAAGGTCGGATGGCATCGAATTCGCCCATCATGCTCTCTTGTTAGAAACGGCTAGGGTAAGTAAAGGTTTTGATCGAAAACCGGCGGGGCACGGTCTGAAAAAGTAGCCAGACAAAAATAGCCCTGCAAATAGACCGGCGATTATACGCACAAGTCACTTGGGAGACCGCGATGCTGGAAAGCGCAGTGTACGAATGTCCGTATTGTGGTGAGGAGGTAGAGACTACTCTGGATTTGTCCGGTGGCGATCAGACCTACATCGAGGACTGCCAGGTGTGCTGCCGGCCGATAACGTTCGTGTTGCAGGTTCATGAAGAGGAATGGCATCTCGAAGTGTTCAGTGAAAACGAGTGAGGAGCGTGTATGCAGCGCATCTACGATCCGGAAAACCTGATGGAAGGCGAGCTGCTGCAAGGCATGCTCGCCAGCGAGGGTATCGAGGCGCATCTGGTGGGCCGTGATTTGCTCGGGGGCAGCGGCGAGTTGCCGATCTATGGCCTGCTCGGGCTGTCGGTCGAGAACGACCAGGCTGAATACGCCCGCGAGCTGATCACCGCGTACAATGCCGCGCTGCCGCTGCCCGGCGATGAACCGGACAGCTTTCCCGGCACGCTGGTCTGTTAGGCTGGCGTTCGTTTGATCAAGAGCCGTGTTGCCCCATGTGTGGACGTTATGCCCTGTTTCGCTGGAATCCCGCCTTCGCGGCGCTGCCCGGTTTTCCCGCCGACCAGCAGGCGCAGTGGAACATTTCCCCCAATGATTCGGTGCTGATGCTGCGGGCCGGGCCTGATGGCCAGCGCACACTGGCCCGCGCCCGCTGGGGTTTGACGCCGCCGTGGCTGACCGATCTGTCGCGTACTCCGGCCCACGCCCGTGCCGAAACCGTTGCTGAACAACCGATGTTCCGTGAAGCCTTGCGCTTGCGCCGTTGCCTGTTGCCGGCCAATGGTTTTTACGAATGGCGCGGTACTACCCGTAAGCGGCCGTACTGGCTGACGCCGGGGGAGGGCTCGTCGCTGTTTTTCGCGGCGATCTGGGAGGCGTATCCGGTTCAGGAGCAGGTCTGGCTGAGTACGGCGGTGATCACGCAACCGGCGGCGAGCCAGCGGCGGCCATTGATTCTTGATGAGGCGGGGCAGGCCGCGTGGCTGGATCCGGATACGCCGCTGCATGCGTTGCAAGCATTGCTGGCCAGTGAACCCGCCGCGTTGCGCGAGCGGGTGCTGGCGAACATGGTGAATGATCCGAAGCTCAATGGGCCGGAGTGCCTTACCCCGGGTTGAGTTTTTTGGTGTCAGTGCTGGCCCCTTCGCTGGCAAGCCAGCTCCTACAGGGGATTTGTGAACACCGCAGATCCATTGTAGGAGCTGGCTTGCCAGCGAAGGGGGCCTTGAATCAAACCCTGAACTGATTGATCAACCGCCGCTGCTGCTCGGCCAGTTTGGTCAAATCCGCACTGGCTGCACTCGACTCATCCGCGCCGCCCGCCACTTCATTGGCCACTTGCCCGATGTTGATCACATTGCGGTTGATGTCGTCCGCTACCGCGCTTTGCTCTTCGGCCGCGCTGGCAATCTGGGTGTTCATGTCGTTGATCACCGACACCGCCCGGGTAATGGTTTCCAGTGCTTCGGCGGCCTTGGAGGCGTGCAGTACGCTTTCGTCCGTGCGGTTCTGGCTGTCTTCCATGACTCGCACCACATCCCGCGTGCCTTGCTGGAGTTGCTGGATCATGGTCTGGATTTCTTCGGTGGCCTTTTGTGTCTTCTGCGCCAGGTTGCGCACCTCGTCGGCCACCACGGCAAAACCTCGGCCCTGCTCACCGGCACGGGCGGCTTCAATGGCTGCGTTCAGGGCAAGTAGATTGGTCTGCTCGGCGATCCCGCGAATGGCAGTGAGGATCGCATTGATGTTTTCGCTGTCCTTGGCCAGGGTTTGCACCACACCGACGGCCCGGCCGATCTCCACGGCGAGGGCGCCAATCGAGTCCGACGTGTCACGCACGATCTGCATGCCCTGGCTGGCGGCCTGATCGGCATGGCTGGCGGCTTGTGCGGCCTGGGTCGCATTGCGCGCCACGTCCTGGGCGGTGGCGGTCATTTCCTGCACGGCGGTGGCGACCTGATCGATCTCGGCCATTTGTTTGTGTACACCGGTGTTGGTGCGGATGGCGATGTCGGCGGTGTGTTCCGACGAGTCGCTGACGCTCTGCACCGAAGTCACCACTTGGGTGATCATCGCCTGCAACTTGGCCAGGAAGGTGTTGAAGCCTTTGGCGATCGAACCCAGTTCATCGGCGCGGTCGCTGGTCAGGCGCCGGGTCAGGTCACCTTCGCCCTGGGCGATATCGTCGAGCATGGCCACCATCTGCTTGAGTGGGCGGGCGATGCCATGGCCTACCAGCCAGATCACCAGCAAGCCGATACCGGCAATCACCAGACCGACCATCGCCATGCCGAAGGTGTCGGATTTGCGCTGTGCGTTCAGGTCGGCCTGGAGTTTTTGCAGGTCGGCCATCACCGCGTTCAGCGGCAGTTGCAGCATCAAGGTCCAGCGGGCGTCGGTCTGGCCGATGCCGAAAGGCAGGTACAGCTCGATCCGGCCCTGGGCCTTGTCGACGCTGTAGGTGACTTCGCCGCGCTTGAGATTGGCCAGGTTGGCAATCTGCTTGCTGTCGAGGATGTCACTGACTTTTTCGCCGAATTTGCTCGGGTCCTTGGTGTAGGCAACGATCCGGCCATTGCCGCCAATCAGGGCCATTTCACCTGCGCCGCCGTAGAGTTTCTGGTTGGCGCCCAAGAGCATTTCCTGAATGAAGTTCACCGACAGGTCGGCGCCGACGATGCCCTGGAAGGCACCGTTGAGCATGATCGGTTCAATAAAGGAGGCGAGCATGACGATTTTGTCGCCCACCTTGTAAGGCGCCGGATCGATCACGCAGGATTTTCTGGTTTCTTTCGAGCACAGGTAGTACTCGCTGGCGCGCACGCCGGTGGACAGGGTTTTCTGGTCGTCGACGTCCACCAGTTTGTCCAGGCCCAGGGTGCCGTCGTCGTTGCGGAACCACCAGGGCAGGAAGCGCCCGTTGCTGGCGTCGATGCCGACCACCTGGGTGCCGACGTAGGCCGCATCGTTGTGATCCAGTGCGTCTTTTTCCCAACCGATGTAGGTGCCGAGGATTTTCGGGTTCTTGAGCACGTTTTCCTTGATCAGGCCGATCAGTTGCTCGCGGCTGAGGCTCAGGGCGGGCTTGCCCTCGGCACCCGATGTGCCGATCAGGGCATTGACCCGCACCAGTCCGCCGGCAATCAGCAGCGGTGCTTCGAGTTCACGCTGGATCTGGCTGACCTGGGTTTGCGCCAGTGATGTCAGGCGTTGTTCGATGACTTGCTCGAATTGGGCCTGAGTCCGCTCTTGGACCATGTCTTGCGTGCGGGCGCCGGAAAACAGCGCGTACACCACCAACGCTGCCACGACACTAAGGACGATGGCGCCGGCAAGGGCCGCCACGGAAAACTGGATCGACTTGAATTTCATGGGGGCTCCGCACGCGAAAGGACGTCTGCGGAGGTGTATCGGCAGGGTATCGGGCGAGCATGAGCACGGGCCGTTGAAATGGCTGTTTTTGCGTGGCGGATGTCGCAAATGAATCAATGCGCAACGTGATGGGCTGCGGCTCGCCGCGGAGTGTGAATTTTTTCCTGCACCGATGAGAGCTTTGTCTGAATTATGCGTCTTATGTCCGTTGTATCTGGCGTCGATACAATTCCACGCCTAGGATACGCGGCATGTTTTCAGGGAGTTTTTCGATGAACAAGACATTGGCTTTGTGTGCGCTGAGCGCAGGCCTGCTGCTCGCTGGTTGCCAGTCGGTCAATACCACCAGCGGCGGCGCTGTCGGCGTTGAGCGCAAGCAGTACATGTTCAGCATGTTGTCCTCGCAAGAGGTCGACCAGATGTACGCCCAGTCCTATACAAAGACTGTGGGTGAGGCGAGCAGCAAAGGCGTGCTGGACAAGACCAGCAACGATGCCAGGCGTGTTCAGGCCATTGCCGACCGGCTGATCGCCCAGGCTCCGAATTTCCGTCCGGATGCGGCGCAGTGGAAATGGGAAGTGAACCTGATCAAGAGCGACGAGCTCAATGCCAACTGTGGGCCTGGCGGCAAGATCTTTGTCTACACCGGGCTGATCGACAGTCTTCAACTCACAGACGATGAACTCGCCGCGGTCATGGGCCATGAAATCGCCCACGCCCTTCGCGAGCACGGTCGTGAGGCGATGTCCAAGGCGTACGGTATCGAAATGGCCAAGCAGGGCGCCGGTGCGTTGCTCGGGTTGGGCCAGGACAGCCTGGCCCTGGCGGACGCTGTAGCCAACTACGGCATGACCTTGCCCAACAGCCGTGCCAATGAAAACGAGGCGGACCTGATCGGCCTGGAATTGGCCGCCCGTGCCGGCTACAACCCGAACGCCGCGATCACCCTGTGGAACAAGATGAGCAAGGCCAGCGAAGGTGCTCCGCCGGAGTTTCTCAGCACGCACCCCTCTTCCAGCAGCCGGACTGCTGCGTTGCAGGCGGCGATTCCGAAGGTTATGC
Organism: Pseudomonas sp. GM55; assembly: GCF_000282395.1. Taxonomy (NCBI): domain Bacteria; kingdom Pseudomonadati; phylum Pseudomonadota; class Gammaproteobacteria; order Pseudomonadales; family Pseudomonadaceae; genus Pseudomonas; species Pseudomonas sp. GM55. Next base: position 69,514 of record NZ_AKJJ01000032.1, read on the forward strand.
CGCTGTACGAGCAGGCCAGGAAGTACTGATAGTCATGCGGTGAGGCTGCTGGCCTCTTCGTCGGAACGCCGCCCGGAGCAAGCCCGCTCCCACACTGAATCTCCATTGACTGCAAATTTTGTGTGCGCTGGAGACCCCATGTAGGAGCGGGCTTACTCGCGAAGAACGATAACGCGGTCGAACGACCTATCGCGTCAAACCCACCCGCTGCTCTGCATCGCCTTGTACACCGCGACAATCGCCAGGATGAAGAACGCTGACGCCGCCAGTCGACGGATCAGGGTCAACGGCAATTTGTCCGCGGCAAAGTTACCGGCCAATACCACGGGCACGTTGGCAATCAGCATGCCGAGGGTGGTGCCGATAATCACCAGCCACAACTCCGGATATTGCGCGGCCAGCATCACGGTTGCGATTTGGGTCTTGTCGCCGATTTCCGCGAGGAAGAACGCGATCAGCGTGGTCAGGAACGGCCCGAACTTGCGGGCGGTGCTGGCTTCGTCGTCATCCATCTTGTCCGGCACCAGGGTCCACAGTGCGGTCGCGGCGAAGCTCGCGGCGAGGATCCAGTGCAGCATCGTATCCGAGAAGAAACTGCCGACCCAGGCGCCGACTGCACCGGCGGCCGCGTGGTTGGCCAAGGTCGCGGCAACGATACCGGCGATGATCGGCCAGGGCTTGCGGAAGCGAGCTGCGAGAATGAGCGCGAGCAGTTGCGTCTTGTCGCCGATTTCGGCCAAGGCAACGATTGCGGTAGGTACGAGGAGTGAATCCAGCATCAGGGGTTTTCCTAAGGGGCGGGTCGACACGGCTATGACACGTACAGCCTTCCCGCCCCGGGTAAGGTGTTCGTGTCATAGGTCTTGTCAAACCCTGCGATCCATCTGATGTGGATGCTTGGGTCGCATGCGCCATGGTCTGAGGACCAAGTATGTTGACGCATGCCGGACGAGCGTGGCGCTCGTGGGAGACTACTCCCCTAGGACGGAGCGGATTCTGCCTAGGCAAAATCCATTCGGCAAGCCTTCTTTTTCAAAAAAGCCTTAACCGCGCTTGGCCCGGTAGATGCGAAAACCCTGGCCTTCGGCCTTGATCGTACACGGGCCCAGATGCTCTTCGATCAGTGGCTGGTACTTCAGGAAGCTGTTCGCCACCAAGCGCAGTTCGCCGCCGTTTTTCAGATGTTTGGCCGATTTTCGCAGCAAGTTCTCCGTTGCGAAATAGTCGGTGTGCACACCGACATGGAACGGCGGGTTGCTCAGGATCGCACTCAAACCCATGGGAGCCGCATCGATTCCGTCACCGGTAATCACCTCGGCTTCCAGACCATTGGCTGCCAGTGTCAGACGACTGCTGGCGGCGGCAAAGGCGTCCACATCCAGCATCGTCACCTGATTGTGCGGGTAGCGACGTTTCACCGCCGCGCCCAAAACCCCTGCGCCGCAACCGAAATCGAGCAAGTGACCGCCGGGCAGTTTATCCAGGTGCTCCAGCAGCAGCGCGCTGCCGCGATCAAGGCGACCGTGGCTGAACACCCCTGGCAGGCTGATGACCTTCAACGGGCCTTCGGCCAGCGGCAGTTCGTAGGTCTGCGCCAGGCTTTCCAGCGGTTTGGCTTGTGGCGCATTGGCCACGGTGACCTGCCAGAGCTGGCAATGCCGCGCGCTATCGAGCTTGCGTGGCTTGCCGAATGGGTTGAGTTGTTTGGCGGCACCTTCGATGCCGCTTTTTTTCTCGCCCACCAGATACACCTCGCGACCTTCCAGCCGCGAGGCCACTGCGTTGAGGATGTAGTCGGTCAGGTCCCTGGCCTTGGGCAAAAACACCACGGCGCTATCGAACCCGCGCTCAGGCGCATTCACGCCAAAATGGCTGCGCCCGGCAAAGCGGGCTTCCAGCGCGGCCTGATCGCCGGCGTGCCAGCACCAGCCATGAGCCTCGGGCAGACGGCCCAGCAAGTCGTCGGCGGGCAAACCGGCCAACAGCACCGAACCCTGGAATAACTCGGCCTGACGAAGCAGTACTTCACTGCGCGGATCCATAACTGCTCCCGTGAAAAAAAGTGCCGCAGTTTATCAACTGACGACCCGCAGCGCCTTACCGCTGAAGTATCCCAGTGCGTTTTCGGTCACTTGGCCAACGATTCGCTGACGCGCTTCGCGGCTGCCCCAGGCGTTGTGCGGGGTGACGATCAGGCGCGGGATGTCGTGGGCCAGCAGCGGATTGCCATTGATGGGAGGCTCGACACTCAGTACGTCAGTGGCGGCGCCGCCCAGATGCCCGTTGCGCAAAGCGTCGGCCAGCGCCTGTTCGTCGATCAGGCCACCGCGGGCCGTGTTGATCACGAACGCACCGGGCTTCATTGAGGCCAGTTCACGGGCGCCGATGAAATGCCGGGTGTGTTCGTTGAGCGGGCAGTGCAGGGTCAGGGCATCGACCTTTGGTAACAGTTCATTCAGTGGCAGGCGGTCCGGCCGGGCAGGGCGCCCGGGAATTTGCCCCAGCAGAACGCGCATGCCGAAGGCTTCAGCCAGCCGCGCAACGGCGCCGCCCAATTCGCCATGCCCCAGCAGGCCAAGGGTTTTGCCTTCGAGTTCGACAATCGGGTAATCCAGTAAACAGAACTGTTTGGCCTGCTGCCAGCGGCCTGCGCCGACGGCTTTTTGATAATCGGCCAGGCGCGTGGCCAGGTTGAGCAGCAGCATGATCGTGTGCTGCGCCACCGATGGCGTACCGTAACCCTGGCAGTTGCACACAGTAATCCCGTGGGCGCGGGCGGCGGCGAGGTCGACGTTGTTGGTGCCGGTGGCGGTGATCAGGATCAGCTTGAGATCAGGGCTGGCGGCCATGGCGGCGGCATCGATCAGGATCTTGTTACTGATGGCGACGGTCGCGCCCTTGAGGTGTTCGATGACTTGATCGGGCAAGGTCTGGGCGAACAGCTGTAGTTCGCTGAAACAGCTGCGCAACGGGTTGAGGTCAAGGTCGCCGAGGTCCAGGGACGGGTGGTCGAGGAAAACGGCGCGGCGAGTGTTCGTCATCAACTGTACCTTTTGTGCAATGAACTGAAGGCGTAACCTGCCGAGCCTACCAGATGAAAAAAATAGTTACGCTTGGCCTGAAGGAGCCCCCATGTACTGGACAGAGTTCTTGACCGTTGCCCTGATTCACCTGCTGGCCGTGGCCAGCCCCGGCCCGGACTTTGCCGTGGTGGTGCGTGAGAGTGTTACCCATGGTCGTCGCGCGGGCACCTGGACCGCGCTGGGCGTAGGTACTGCGATTTTCCTGCATGTGGGTTATTCCCTGTTGGGTATCGGCCTGATCGTGTCCCAGTCGATCGTGCTGTTCAATGCCTTGAAATGGGCCGCCGCCGCTTACCTGCTGTACATCGGTTACAAGGCGCTGCGCGCGCAACCGGCCAAGCCTGTGGCGGACGATCTGCACAAGGAAGCCGGGGAGCGCACGGCCCGTGGTGCCTTCACCTCAGGTTTCGTCACCAATGGTCTCAACCCGAAAGCCACGCTGTTCTTCCTCTCGCTGTTCACCGTGGTGATCAACCCGCACACACCACTGGCCGTGCAGGCCGGTTACGGGGTTTACCTGGCGGCGGCGACAGCGACCTGGTTCTGCCTGGTGGCGATGTTGTTCAGCCAGCAGCGCGTACGCGCCGGTTTCGCACGCATGGGGCACTGGTTCGACCGGACCATGGGCGCGGTGCTGATTGCGATTGGCGTGAAGCTCGCCTTTACCGAGATGCACTGACCAGATATCTATCCTTGTAGGAGCGAGCATGCTCGCGATGCTCGTCAACGATAACACTTGTTATCTGGCACCCCGCGGGAATCCCGGGTTCATCGCGAGCTAGCTCGCTCCTGCAGGTAATCAAGCCCTTCGAATGATGGCGCAACGCTAGTATTCGCAGGGCTCTGCAAATCATTCCTTTGGCTGATTTGGCTGACGATCAAGGGCACTACAGTGCGTACTTTCAGTCACGTCCGTGCAGTCAGAAAAAGGGATTCTTATGTTGCAGACTCGCGTTATCCCCCCGGCCGAAGGTGCTTACCAGTATCCGCTGCTGATCAAGCGGCTACTGATGTCCGGTGCCCGTTATGAGAAAACCCGCGAGATCATCTACCGCGACAAGTTGCGCTACAGCTACCCGACCCTGATCGAGCGGGTCGCCCGTCTGGCCAACGTGCTGACAGCGGCCGGGGTCAAGCCCGGGGATGCCGTGGGTGTGATGGACTGGGACAGCCATCGTTACCTGGAATGCATGTTCGCCATCCCGATGATCGGTGCGGTGATCCACACCATCAACGTGCGTCTGTCGCCGGAACAGATCCTCTACACCATGAACCACGCCGAGGACCGCTTTGTGCTGGTCAACAGCGAGTTCATCGGCCTCTACAAGGCCATCGAAGGGCATCTGACCACAGTCGACAAAACCCTGCTGCTGACTGACCTGCCGGAAAAAACCGCTGACCTGCCGAACCTCGTCGGCGAATACGAGCAACTGCTGGCCGCGGCGAGCCCGCAGTACGACTTCGAGGATTTCGACGAAAACTCGGTCGCGACCACGTTCTATACCACCGGCACGACCGGTAATCCCAAGGGCGTGTACTTCACCCATCGGCAACTGGTGCTGCACACCATGGGCGTGTCGACCATCATGGGCGCGATCGATAGCGTGCGCCTGCTGGGCACCAACGACGTGTACATGCCGATCACCCCCATGTTCCACGTGCACGCCTGGGGCTTGCCGTATGTGGCGACCATGCTCGGACTCAAGCAGGTGTACCCCGGTCGCTATGACCCGGAGTATCTGGTGGAGTTGTGGCGCAAGGAGAAGGTCACGTTCTCCCATTGCGTACCGACCATCTTGCAGATGGTCCTCAATGCCAAGGCCGCGCAGAATGTCGACTTCGGCGGCTGGAAAATCGTCATCGGCGGCAGCGCCCTGAACCGCACGCTGTACGAGGCGGCCAAAGCCAAGGGCATTCAGTTGACCGCTGCGTACGGCATGTCGGAAACCGGGCCGCTGGTGTCGTGCGCGCACCTCAACGATGAATTGATGGCCGGCACTGAAGACGAGCGCACCACCTACCGAATCAAGGCCGGCGTACCGGGGCCACTGGTGGAGGCGGCGATCGTCGACACCGAGGGCAACTTCCTGCCCGCCGACGGCGAGACCCAGGGCGAGCTGGTGTTGCGCGCACCGTGGCTGACCGAGGGGTATTTCAACGAGCCGCAGAAGGGTGCCGAACTCTGGGCCGGTGGGTGGCTGCACACCGGCGACGTGGCGACCCTGGACAGTATGGGCGTGATCGACATTCGTGACCGCATCAAGGACGTGATCAAGACCGGTGGCGAGTGGATTTCCTCCCTGGACCTCGAAGACCTGATCAGCCGCCATGCGGCGGTACGCGAAGTAGCAGTGGTGGGGATACCTGATCCGCAATGGGGCGAGCGGCCCTTTGCCCTGCTGGTGCTCCGCGAGGGGCACGCAATCGGGGCCCGGGAACTCAAGGAACACCTCAAGCCGTTTGTGGAGCTGGGGCACTTGAGCAAGTGGGCGATTCCGAGCCAGATCGCCCTTGTTACTGAAATTCCCAAGACCAGTGTCGGCAAACTCGACAAGAAGCGCATTCGTGTCGACATCTCCGAATGGCAGGCCACCAACAGCACCTTCCTCTCGACGCTTTAAGCACCTCTCGGCGTGCCCGAAGGGGCACGCCAGCCCCACCAAGCAAGCGCTTGGCTTGTCAAATCGAAATTTTCAGCCATTCTTGCCGGGCCGACGGGCGTCGGACTGGCGAAAGGACTGTTCCAGAGTGGCTGGCAGCTGCAAATCACACTTTAGAGGGATCAAGCACTACTACCTGCTGGCTATAGTCCGCTCAAGGATTTTTAAGAACGGAGCAACCGCACAAACGGGGGCGATGCAACTTTGGAATGACTTTGGGATGCCATGGCTCCCGGTTATCCACAGCGTTTTTAGAAGTGCTCACTGCCATAACAATAAAGTGCACATGGAGTAGCGTCGATGACATCAGTTAACCAGTTCTGGCGCCGGGCGAAACTGCCCCTGGCTGTCAGTCTTGCCTCTACGCTCGCCGGGCCAGCATTCGGCGTCAGTTTCAACGTAGGTGAAATCGAAGGTCAGTTCGACTCATCCCTGTCGATTGGTGCCAGCTGGTCTACTCAGCAGCCGAACAAGAACCTCATCGGTGTCAACAACGGTGGCAGGGGTCTGTCCCAGACTTCTGATGACGGTCACCTGAACTTCAAGAGCGGGGAAACCTTCTCGAAGATCTTCAAGGGCATCCATGACCTTGAACTGAAATACGGCGATACCGGTGTTTTCGTCCGTGGCAAATACTGGTACGACTTTGAACTGAAAGACGAAAGCCGTCCGTTCAAGGACATCAGTGACGACGGCCGCAAGGAAGGCGCCAAGTCCGCTGGCACTCAACTCCTCGATGCCTTCGTCTACCACAACTACTCCATCGCCGATCAGCCAGGTTCCGTGCGCCTGGGCAAGCAGGTCGTGAGCTGGGGTGAAAGTACCTTCATCGGCGGCGGCATCAACTCGATCAACCCGATCGACGTGTCCGCGTTCCGCCGTCCGGGTGCCGAGATCAAGGAAGGCCTGATCCCGGTCAACATGTTCTACATCTCCCAGAGCCTGACCGAAAACCTCTCGGCCGAAGCCTTCTACCAACTGGAATGGGACCAGACCGTCGTCGACAACTGCGGCACGTTCTTCTCCCAACCGGACATCGTTGCCGACGGCTGCGACAACAACCTGCGCGTGCTGAACAAACGCTCGCAAATTCCGGCCATTGCCCTGGGGCCTTTGGCCGCCAACGGCGTCGACGTCAACGAAGAGGGTGTTCTGGTGCGTCGTGGCCCCGATCGTGATGCCCGTGACAGCGGTCAGTGGGGCGCCTCCTTCAAGTACATGTTCGATCCGCTGGACACCGAGTTCGGCGCCTACTTCATGAACTACCACAGCCGTGCGCCGATCTTCAGCGCCACCGGTGCGCCGCAGTCGGTCTACAACACGGCAGCGGGACTCCCAGGTCCGTTCGCCGCGCTGGCGCCATTGCTGGTGGCGGGTAATTCCCAGTACTTCATCGAATACCCGGAAGACATCCGCCTCTACGGTCTGAGCTTCTCCACCACCCTGCCTACCGGTACGGCGTGGAGCGGTGAGATCAGCTACCGTCCGAACGCTCCGGTGCAGCTCAATACCACCGACATCCTGTTCGCTGGCGTACGTCCTTTGAACGGCCTGGGCAACGCGTCGCTGCTGTCCGCTGCACCGGGTACTGACCTGCACGGCTATCGCCGTAAAGAGATCACCCAGTTCCAGACTACCCTGACGCACTTCTTTGACCAGGTCATGGGCGCCAGCCGTCTGACCCTGGTGGGCGAAGTGGGCGTGACTCATGTCGGCGGGCTGGAAAGCTCCTCCGATGTCCGTTACGGCCGCGACCCGGTCTACGGCCCGGGTGAGTTGCCTGCTACCAACGGCCAAAATACCTGCGTGACGCTCAACGCCGGCACCATCCGCGGGGCCGGCCCGGGTACTCCGACCAACAACCTCAGCCGCAATTGCACCAACGAAGGCTTCACCACCCCGACTTCGTGGGGCTACCGCGGTCGCGCCATCTGGGAATACAACGACGTGTTTGCCGGTGTGAACCTCAAGCCGAACGTTGCCTGGTCCCATGACGTGAGCGGTTACTCGCCTGGCCCTGGCGGCAACTTCGAGGAAGGCCGCAAGGCGGTGAGCCTGGGTGTCGACGCCGAGTACCAGAACACCTACACCGCGAGCCTGGCGTACACCAACTTCTTCGACGGCAAGTACACCACCGTGGATGACCGCGACTTCGTTGCGCTCAGCCTCGGCGTGAACTTCTAAGCACTGTATTCTCAGGACGAACGCACATATGAAAATAACAAAGAGTCTGTTCCACGCAGGTGTTCTGGGGCTTTCGCTGCTGGCGACCAGCGTCATGGCAGCGGTTCCCCAGGCCGAGGCCGACAAACTGGGCAAAAGCCTTACCCCAATGGGCGCCGAAATGGCGGGTAACGCCGACGGTTCGATCCCGGCCTGGAAGCCGATGCCGAAAAATGCCGGCACCGCTGACAGCAAAGGCTTCCTGTCCGATCCGTACGCCAGCGAAAAGCCGCTGTTCACCATCACGGCGCAGAACGTCGATCAGTACAAGGAAAAGCTCGCGCCGGGCCAGTACGCAATGTTCAAGCGCTACCCGGAAACCTTCAAGATGCCGGTGTACCCGTCCCACCGCGGTGCCACCGTGCCGGATGACGTGTTCGCCGCCATCAAGCGCAACGCCACCAACACCAACCTGGTGTCCGGCGGTAACGGTCTGGAAAACTTCGAAACGGCCGTGCCGTTCCCGATTCCGAAAAGCGGTGTGGAAGTCATCTGGAACCACATCACCCGCTATCGCGGGGGCAGCGTGACCCGTCTGGTGACCCAGGCCACACCACAGCCGAACGGTTCGTTCAGCCTGGTGTACTTCGAGGATCAGTTCGTGTTCCGCGACAAGATGAAGGATTACGACCCGAAAAACCCGGGCAACATCCTGTTCTACTTCAAGCAGAAAGTGACCGCGCCGGCACGTCTGGCCGGTGGTGTACTGCTGGTGCACGAAACCCTCGACCAGGTGAAGGAACCGCGCTCGGCGTGGGTCTACAACGCCGGCCAGCGTCGTGTGCGCCGTGCACCGCAAGTGTCCTATGACGGCCCGGGTACTGCAGCCGACGGCCTGCGTACCTCCGACAACCTGGATATGTACAACGGTGCACCGGATCGTTACGACTGGAAGCTCGAAGGCAAGAAAGAGATGTACATCGCCTCCGATGCCTACAAGCTCGACGATCCGAAGCTCAAGTACGCCGACATCATCAAGGCCGGCCACATCAACCAGGACCTGGCTCGTTACGAGTTGCGTCGTGTGTGGCATGTGGTTGCAACCCTGAAGGAAGGTCAGCGTCACATCTACGCCAAGCGTGACTTCTACATTGACGAAGACACCTGGCAAGCAGCGGTGATCGATCACTACGACGGTCGCGGTCAACTGTGGCGTGTGGCCGAGGCCCATGCCGAGAACTACTACGACAAGCAAGTACCGTGGTATGCCCTCGAAGCCCTGTATGACCTGCAATCGGGTCGTTACCTGGCGCTGGGCATGAAGAACGAAGAGAAGTCGGCCTATGACTTCGGCTTCACTGCCACCACCAGCGACTTCACCCCGGCAGCCTTGCGTCAGGATGGTGTTCGCTAAGGTGAACTGAGTAGCGACGCACCCTCTGAAAACGCCCCGACTGGTTCGGGGCGTTTTTTTTTGCTTGTAGTCTTTTTGTAGCCATTTGTAGCAATTACCTTCATTCCCTATCCGATTACGGCTAGTCTGCGGACATCTGCAACGCCGCCACCCGCAATTCAAACAAGAGCCGGCTATGACTGATTTGTCTACACCCCCAGGTTCTGCACACGTTGCCGTCGCGACACTCGACGGGCGCTTCTTCCGCCCGCCGTTGCCCGACGGCCATGTGCTGCGTCCACGTTTGTGCGAGCGCCTGAGTGCCGGGCTCGCAGGCAGGTTATTGCTGGTCAGCGCACCGGCAGGGTTCGGCAAGAGTTCGTTGGCGGTGGAGTTTTGTCAGGGATTGCCGGCGCACTGGCAAAGTCTCTGGCTGGGGTTGAGCCCGCGAGACAGTGACCCGGGGCGTTTTCTCGAGCGCCTGCTCGAAGGCCTTCAGGACTATTTCCCGCACCTGGGCAGGCAATCCCTCGGGCTGTTGAAAATGCGCCAACGCCATCAGCCGTTCGCATTCGAAGAATGGCTGGACGGCCTGCTCGACGAGTTGGCCGTGCACCTGTCCACCGCGAAGCCATTGCTGCTGGTGCTGGATGATTACCATCTGGCCCAGGGGCCGGTACTGGACCGCTGCCTGCAGTTTTTCCTCAATCATCTTCCCGATGGTTTGCTGGTGATGGTCACCAGTCGGCAACGTCCCGACTGGCACCTGGCGCGACTGCGGCTGTCGCGACAATTGCTTGAATTACATGAACAGGATTTACGCCTGACCCGTGAAGAGGCCTTGAGCCTGCTCGACCGGCACAGCAGTTCCTTGCGCGGTGAGGCACTGGAAAACCTGATCCAGCGCAGCGAAGGCTGGGTCGCGGGATTACGCTTCTGGCTGCTGGCCGCTTCGGAGGCGGGCACCGATGGCGCGCTGCCGCAATCCTTGCACGGTGGGGAAGGCCTGATCCGTGATTATCTACTGGAAGAAGTCATCGATTGCCTGCCCGCCGAGGTCCAGTCGTTCCTCTATGACACGGCGCCCCAGGAACGTTTTTGCAGCGAACTGTGCGATGCCGTTCGCGACGCCCATGACAGCGCAGAAATCCTGCGCTTCCTGTTGGCTCACCAGGTGTTCCTGGTGCCGCTGGACGAGCATGGCCATTGGTATCGTTACCACCACCTGTTTTCCGATCTGTTGCGTACGCGGCCGACTTCCCAGTCGATGGTCCCGGCCGCCAGCCTGCACCTGCGTGCCTGTCGCTGGTTCAATGCCCAGGGACTGCTCGATGAGGCCGTGGAGCAGGCCTTGCGAGCCGGACATCTGGACGTCGCGGCGAACCTGGTGCAGAACCTCTCCGAAGAGCAACTGCTGGCCGAGCAGAATGTCGGCATGTTGCTGCGCTGGAAAATGGATTTGCCTGACAGCTTGCTGATCAGCACGCCGCGACTGATCGTGCTGTATAGCTGGGCGTTGGGGATGGCTTGCCAACTGGATGCCGCCGAGGAGCTGGCCAGCCATTTGAGCCGCTTCCTGCCCGCTCCGTCGGCCACCGCCCAGAAGTCCATGCTGGCCCAATGGCTGGCATTGAGCGGCATCATTGCCCGTGGGCGCGGCAACCGCGAACTGACGCTGCGGTACTGCCGCGAAGCGTTGGAAAGTCTTCCGTCCAAGCGCTACGGCCAGCGCCTGATGTGCCTCTCGACCCTGTCCAACCTGGCCATTGCCGACGGTGATTTGTGGCAGGCACGGGGGCTTAACCGCGAGTCTCTGGAGCTGGCGCAACGGGTCGGCAACCCGTTGTTCGAAGCACTGGCGCATTACGACCGCGCCCGGGTGTTGCAAGCGCGCGGGGAAATCTGTCGGGCACTGGAAGAGGTCCGTCAGGGCATGCAGCGCCTGCAGAGCTTGTCTGCGCAACGGCTGTATGCGGTTCGCGCCCGGCTGACCTTGTACGAAGGCTTTTTGCTGGCCCTGCGCATGCAGCCACAATTGGCTCGGGTGCGGTTGCAGGCCGGGTTGAGCGAGGCGCGCGCCTGTCGTGACATCAGCGTACTTATCGGCCACTGCGTGATTGCCAGGCTGGAAGGCAGCAGCGGCGAGTTCGCCAAGGCCTTTGCCGAACTTGCCGAAGCCGAACGGCTGATGCACATCTGGGACGTGCCGCCGATCTACTACCTGGCGATGATCACCCTGGTCAAGTGTGAACTCTGGCTGGCCCAGGGGCGCACCGATCTGGCCGAAGCCTGGCTGGCGCGTCTGGGCCAGACCTATAACGGCGAAAACGGGGCAGCACCACCAGAGTTCCACCCGCAATTGCCGCTGCATATCGAATTGCAGCAAGCCTTGCTGGATGTCATCCAGGGCCAACCGATGCTGGCTGAAGGGCGTTTGAATGCGCTGCTTGAACATGGCCAGCAAAGCGGTCGGCAGATGCTCAGTGCCATGGCACTGACCCAGAAAGTGGCGTTATTGCTGGGCACCGGACGGGAACCGGAAGCACGCAAGGCACTGGCTCAGGCGCTGGACGTCGCCGGTGGCGGGGTGCTGCAACCCTTTGAGTGCTTGCTGGCCGGGTACCCGGACTGGCTGCGCGGGCAACTGCAACTCTGTCCGCCAACCCCGGTTTCCCTGAGCCTCAGTGAAAAACTGCCGGCATTGGCTGCCCGTTCCGGACTGGAGTCCAGCGTGGCTGCGGAACAGCTCAGCACGCGGGAACTGGCGGTATTGCGATTGATTGCCCAGGGCTGTTCGAACCAGGAAATCAGCGATCAGCTGTTTATCTCCCTGCACACGGTCAAGACCCATGCCAGCCACATCAACAGCAAGCTCGGGGTCGAACGGCGTACACAGGCTGTGGCGCGGGCCAAGGAGTTGGGGGTGCTGGATTAAGGATTTTTCACGATACAGATCGCGGCCATTGGCTTGATACTCAATTGTGCGAAAATCGCTCGTCCCCGTTTATCGAGCAGGCCCCGATGTCCCAGCAACCCACCCTCATTCGCGAAACCTTCCCCGTCGGCCCTTTGCAGTGCAACTGCACAATCATCGGCGATCCGGTGACGAAAAAGGCCATCGTTGTCGATCCGGGTGGCAATCATGAGCTGATCCTGGCGCGTCTGGATGCCCTGGGGCTGAAAGTGGTCAGCATCATTCATACCCATGCCCACCTCGATCATTTCCTCGCTTCCGGTCAACTCAAAGAGAAAACCGGCGCGACGCTGCACCTGCACAAGGAAGACCAGTTTCTGTGGGACAACCTGGAGATGCAGTGCCAGATGTTCGGTGTGCCTTATACCCCGGTGCCGTCACCGGATCGCTGGCTGGCCGATGATGAAGAGCTGGCCTGCGGCTGCGGCGTGGCGCTGCACACGCCGGGTCATACGCCGGGTTCCATGAGCTTCTGGTTCTCGGAGGCCAAGCTGCTGATTGCCGGCGACACGCTGTTTCGTCGCGGAGTCGGGCGCACGGACTTGTGGGGTGGCGATCAGGCGACCATAGTGCGTTCGATCAAGCAGCGTTTGTACACCCTCGACGAAGAGGCGACTGTGGTAGCCGGGCATGGTCCGGACACCCGTCTGGGCGATGAAATGCGCGAAAACCCGTTTGTACGGGCCTGATTTGTAACGAGCGGAATTTTTAATCCAGGAAGTGATCCAACGCCCGCAAAGGCTGATGCCTTGGTCCGTTGCACCACAGAATGCAAAAAAGTAGGAGCTTTACATGTTCACCACGCGTCGTTTGATTATTGTCGCTACGGCTGTGGCCGTTTTGTCCGGTTGTGCCACGCCTAACCCTTATGGCGGTCAGGGCCAGGCTCAGGGCCAGGCGGATAGCGGCTCCGAAGGCATGAGCAAGACCGCGAAATACGGTGGCCTCGGCGCGCTGGCCGGTGCGCTGGCCGGTGCTGCCATCAACCACGATAACCGTGGCAAGGGCGCGCTGATCGGTGCGGCAGTGGTCGGTGCATCCGCCGCCGGTTATGGCTACTACGCCGACCAGCAGGAGAAAAAGCTGCGCGCCAGCATGGCCAACACCGGTGTTGAGGTGCAGCGCCAAGGCGACCAGATCAAGCTGATCATGCCGGGCAACATCACGTTCGCTACCGATTCGGCGAACATTGCTCCAGGTTTCTATCAGCCGCTGAACAACCTGGCGGGCTCGCTGAAAGAGTTCAACCAGAACCAGATCGAAATTGTCGGCTATACCGACAGCACCGGCAGCCGCCAGCACAACATGGACCTGTCCCAGCGTCGTGCACAAAGCGTGGCCACCTACCTGACCTCGCAAGGTGTCAGCGGTACCAACCTGAGCGCTCGCGGCGCAGGTCCCGATAGCCCCGTTGCCAGCAACGGCGACGCCAATGGCCGGGCGCAGAACCGCCGTGTAGAGGTCAACCTCAAGGCGATTCCGGGTCAGGAGTATGGTGCTCAGCAGGGTACGGTTCAGTAGTACCTATAAGCTCTGACTGAATCCTGGGTGTAAAAGAACCGTTCGGTCCTTATGGGGGCGAACGGTTTTTTTGTGCTGTCTGTTCCGGCCTCTTCGTCGGATCGCCGCCCGGAGCAAGCCCGCTCCCACAGGGTTCTGGGTCGATCACGGATACTGTGGGAGCGGGCTTGCCCGCGAAGAGGCCCTGACAGACACCGAAAAAATTGGATCAGAAACAAAAAAGCCCCCGGACAATCACTTGTCCGGGGGCTTTTTATTGCGCGGGTCTGATTACTTCTTCAGGCCGTAATGCTCATCGAGCATGCCCGGCGCGTTCGGGGCTTTCGGTGCGTAGTCGCGAGGCGGCTCCTGATTGCGTGGCGGCGTCAGGCGTTCCCGTGGAGCTTGCGCCGCATCGGCGTGCAGGGAGGCCAGCAGGCGTTGGCGAGTCTGTTCGTCCAGGGCCAGGCGGTTGGCGCCCTCGGCGAGATGGTCCTGCACTTCCTGATAGCTCGCAGTCAGTTTCTTGACCAGCGTTGCAGTGCTGTTGAAGTGGGTCACCACTTCGTTCTGATAACTGTCGAAACGTTCCTGAATGTCGTCCAGCTGACGTTGCGTGCTGCTAGGCGCGGCATTCGGCGCAAGGCGAGCGATCAGAAACCCAATGGCGACACCCACAACCAGGGCAAGAGTCGGTAACAACCAAACTAAGAGCGAGTGTTCCACGAGTCCTTCCTCTATAAACGGCTTTGCTTTACGTTAACGGCTCGAACCTGCGCTGTATACCGCGATTCACTCGCAATAGACAGCCACAGACAATTTGCTAGACGAGTCGACCCGATTCGAGGTCACGGAGTTCCTTCCTTGCTTATGCGCGAAACCCCTGTAGTGATTGATGGCCCGGTCGGCCAATTGGAAGCACTGTACCTGGACAATGAGCAACCGCGCGGCCTGGCGCTCATCTGCCATCCGAACCCGGTGCAAGGCGGCACCATGCTCAACAAAGTGGTCTCGACCCTGCAGCGCACTGCGCGCGACGCCGGACTGATCACTCTGCGCTTCAACTATCGCGGCGTCGGTGCCAGCGAAGGCTCTCACGACATGGGCACCGGTGAAGTCGATGATGCCCAGGCAGTCGCCGAATGGTTTCGCGCCAGACACCCGCAATTGCCGCTGACCCTGTTCGGTTTTTCCTTCGGCGGTTTTGTTGCAGCAAGCCTTGGCGGGCGCCTCGAGGCCAAGGGCGAGCAGCTCAAGCACCTGTTCATGGTCGCGCCAGCAGTCATGCGCCTCGGCGATCAGGATCAGTTGCCGCAGCACGGCGAACTGACCTTGATCCAGCCGGAAACCGACGAAGTGATCGAACCACAAGTCGTTTATGAATGGTCCGACAAGCTCGAACGCCCCCATGAGCTGCTGAAAGTGGCAGAATGCGGACACTTTTTTCATGGCAAGCTGACCGATCTCAAGGATCTGATCCTGCCGCGTCTCTCGAATTGATTGCAGTCTGACAAGCGATTACCCATGACGACTCGTACCCGTATCCTCACCGGCATCA
This sequence comes from Pseudomonas sp. GM55, assembly GCF_000282395.1. Lineage (NCBI taxonomy): Bacteria > Pseudomonadati > Pseudomonadota > Gammaproteobacteria > Pseudomonadales > Pseudomonadaceae > Pseudomonas > Pseudomonas sp. GM55. Next base: position 84,845 of record NZ_AKJJ01000032.1, read on the forward strand.
CCACCACCGGCACGCCGCACCTGGGCAACTACGCTGGCGCCATCCGCCCGGCGATCCTTGCCAGCCGTGACAGCAATACCGATTCGTTCTACTTCCTGGCGGACTACCACGCCCTGATCAAGTGCGATGACCCGTTGCGCATCCAGCGCTCGCGCCTGGAAATCGCCGCGACCTGGCTGGCCGGTGGCCTGGATGTCGATCGCGTGACCTTCTACCGCCAGTCCGACATCCCGGAAATCCCCGAGCTGACCTGGCTGCTGACCTGCGTCGCTGCCAAGGGCCTGCTCAATCGCGCCCACGCCTACAAGGCTTCGGTGGACAAGAACGTCGAGACCGGCGAAGACCCGGACGCGGGCATCACCATGGGCCTGTACAGCTACCCGGTGCTGATGGCAGCGGACATCCTGATGTTCAACGCACACAAGGTGCCGGTCGGTCGTGACCAGATCCAGCACGTGGAAATGGCGCGGGACATCGGCCAGCGTTTCAACCACCTGTTTGGCCAGGGCAAGGAGTTCTTCACCATGCCCGAGGCGTTGATCGAGGAGAGCGTCGCCACGTTGCCGGGCCTGGATGGCCGCAAGATGTCGAAGAGCTACGACAACACCATTCCGTTGTTCAGCAGCGCCAAAGAGATGAAGGACGCGATTTCGCGGATCGTCACCGACTCCCGCGCGCCGGGCGAAGCCAAGGATCCGGACAATTCGCACCTGTTCACCCTGTTCCAGGCGTTCGCCACCCCGGTGCAGGCCGACGAGTTCCGCAGCGAGCTGTTGCAGGGCCTGGGTTGGGGCGAGGCGAAGAATCGCCTGTTCCAGCTGCTGGATAACGAACTGGGCGAATCCCGCGAGCGCTACAACCAACTGATCGAGCGTCCGGCGGATCTGGAAGACATCCTGCAACACGGCGCGAAAAAGGCCCGTGCGGTGGCGACACCGTTCCTCCACGAGCTGCGTGAAGCGGTGGGCCTGCGTTCCTTCGTTGCCCAGGCTCAAGTGGCGGTGACCACCAAGAAAAAAGCCGCGAAAGCCGCGCGTTTTGTCAGCTTCCGCGAGGACGACGGCAGTTTCCGCTTCCGTCTGCTGGCGGCTGATGGCGAACAACTGCTGCTGTCGCGCAATTTTGCTGATGGCAAAACCGCCGGCCAGGTGACCAAACAGCTGCAATCGGGTCAGCCTCTGGACGTGCGCGATGAAGATCTGAGCTTCAGCGTCTGGCTGGAAGGCGAGTGCGTTGCCGACAGCCCTGCGTTCGCTGATAGCGCCGCGCGAGATGCAGCGATCGAGGCCTTGCGGGTCGCCTTGACGCCAGTTCAGGAATAATCAACGGCCCGGCCCGACCAAGGGCTGATTGCCATTCCCACGGGCCGTCGCTACAGTGTCGGCCCGTTTTTGTTGCCTTGCTAACGAATTATGACGCCCCTAGAACGATATCAAGCTGATCTGAAACGCCCGGAATTCTTCCATGACGCCGCGCAGGAAACTGCCGTGCGTCATTTGCAGCGCCTGTACGACGACCTGGTCGCGGCCGAGCAGAACAAACCGGGCCTGCTGGGCAAGTTGTTTGGCAAGAAGGATCAGGCCCCGGTCAAGGGTTTGTACTTTTGGGGCGGCGTAGGTCGCGGCAAGACTTACCTGGTGGACACCTTCTTCGAGGCGCTGCCGTTCAAGGAAAAGTCCCGTACGCACTTCCACCGCTTCATGAAGCGCGTGCACGAGGAAATGAAAACTCTGGGCGGCGAGAAAAACCCGCTGACCATCATCGCCAAGCGTTTCGCCACCGAAGCCCGGGTCATCTGCTTCGATGAATTCTTCGTTTCCGACATCACCGACGCCATGATCCTCGGCACGCTGATGGAAGAGCTGTTCAAGAACGGCGTGACCCTGGTTGCGACTTCGAACATCGTGCCGGACGGCTTGTACAAGGACGGCTTGCAACGCGCCCGCTTCCTGCCGGCCATCGCGCTGATCAAGCAGAACACCGAAATCGTCAACGTCGACAGCGGTGTCGACTATCGCCTTCGTCACCTCGAGCAAGCCGAGCTGTTCCACTTCCCGCTCGACGAGGCGTCCCACGAAAGCCTGCGCAAGAGCTTCCGCGCGTTGACACCGGAATGCACGGCAGCGATCGAGAACGACGTGCTGATGATCGAAAACCGCGAGATCCGTGCCCTGCGCACCTGTGACGACGTGGCCTGGTTCGACTTCCGCGAATTGTGCGACGGCCCGCGCAGCCAGAACGACTACATCGAGCTGGGCAAGATCTTCCACGCCGTGTTGCTCAGCGGTGTCGAGCAGATGAGCGTCACCACCGACGACATCGCCCGACGCTTCATCAACATGGTCGACGAGTTCTACGACCGTAACGTGAAGCTGATCATTTCTGCTGAAGTCGAGCTTAAGGATCTGTACACCGGTGGTCGCCTGAACTTTGAGTTCCAGCGTACCCTGAGCCGTCTGCTGGAAATGCAGTCCCACGAATTCCTGTCTCGGGCGCATAAGCCATAAGCTATTCAAAAAGAGCACGAGTCGGAAAATAAAAAAGGCCTGCAATTGCAGGCCTTTTTTCTGTGCGCTGGAGGTTAACTGTAGGAGCGAGCTCGCTCGCGATGGACGTTAACGATAGCGCGTTCATTCGGGCTAAACGCATTGCTCCCGGATTCTTCGCGAGCAAGCTCGCTCCTACAGGATCTACGCCGCTTGTTGGAACTGCTGCCGATACTGGTTCGGCGACAACTCCGTGTGCTGTCGGAACAGTCGTGCGAAGAAGCTCGCATCGTCGTAACCGACTTCGTAACTGATGGTCTTGATGCTCTTGCGGCTGCCGGACAGCAAGCCCTTGGCGGTTTCGATGCGCAGGCGTTGCAGGTAATGCAGCGGCTTGTCACCGGTGGCGGTCTGGAAGCGGCGCATGAAGTTGCGGATGCTCATGCCGTGTTCGCGGGCGACGTCTTCGAAGCGGAACTTGTCGGCGAAGTGTTCTTCGAGCCAGTGCTGGATCTGCAGGATGATCACGTCCTGGTGCAGCTTCTGGCCGCCAAAACCGATGCGTCCAGGCGCGTAGCTGCGCTGCACCTCATACAGAATGTCCCGCGCAACGGCCTGGGACACATTGGCACCGCAGAAGCGTTCGATCAGGTAAATGTACAAATCGCACGCCGAGGTGGTGCCGCCGGCACAGTACAGGTTGTCGGCGTCGGTCAGGTGCTTGTCCTGATTGAGTTGAACCTGGGGGAAGCGTTCGGCGAAGGCATTGAAGAAGCGCCAGTAGGTGGTCGCTTCCTTGCCATTGAGCAGCCCGGCTTCGGCCAGCCAGAAAACACCGGTGGCCTCGCCGCACAGCACAGCGCCGCGCGCATGTTGCTGGCGTAGCCAGGGCAGGACTTGCGAGTAACGTTTGCAGAGGCTGTCGAAGTCGTCCCAGAACGCGGGAAGAACGATGATGTCGGCGTTTTCCAGGCCGCCATCCACCGGAATCATCACATCGCTGAAGGTGTTGACCGGTTTGCCATCGGGGCTGACCAGGCGGGTTTCGAACGCCGGTGTCAGGCCCTGGCCCAGCTGTTTGCCATAACGCAGGCTGGCGAGGTGGAAAAAATCCTTGGCTTGCATGAGGGTGGAAGCGAAAACCCGGTCGATGGCCAGGATGCTGACGCGCCGCAGGGGCGTGGAGGCTTGGTTAGACATAATTCAACTTTATTCTTATAGGGGAAAGTGGTCACCAGACGGCTGGATCGTCTTATTTTTTGTCGGATGTGTCCAGTGTCCTGTATCGGAAGCGAGGCATAGTCTCTGAAGGTCAACTCCCTCTAAAAACAAAGAAAAGGTGCCGCATGATCCCCAGAACCCTGTTCAGTTCCGAGCACGAGCTTTTCCGCGACAGCGTGCGAACGTTCCTCGAAAAAGAGGCGGTGCCGTTCCATGGGCAATGGGAAAAACAAGGCTATATCGACCGGCAGCTGTGGAACAAGGCAGGGGAGGCGGGGATGCTGTGCTCGCACCTGCCGGAAGAGTACGGCGGTCTGGGGGCGGACTTTCTCTACAGTGCGGTGGTGATCGAAGAAGTGGGGCGACTTGGCCTGACCGGCATCGGGTTTTCTCTGCACTCGGACATCGTGGCGCCGTACATCCTGCATTACGGCAGTGAAGCGCTGAAGCAGAAGTACCTGCCGAAACTGGTGTCCGGTGAGATGGTTACCGCGATTGCCATGACCGAGCCGGGCGCCGGTTCCGATCTGCAAGGCGTGAAAACCACGGCGGTGCTCGATGGCGATGAGTACGTGATCAACGGCTCCAAGACCTTCATCACCAACGGTTACCTGGCCGATCTGGTGATTGTCGTCGCCAAGACCGATCCGAAGGCTGGCGCGAAGGGAACCAGTCTGTTTCTGGTGGAGGCCGACACACCGGGCTTCGACAAGGGCAAGCGCCTGGAAAAGGTCGGGATGAAAGCCCAGGACACCTCGGAACTGTTTTTCCAGGACGTGCGTGTGCCCAAGGAAAACCTGCTGGGCCAGGCCGGGATGGGCTTTGCCTACCTGATGCAGGAGTTGCCTCAGGAGCGCCTCACGGTGGCCGTTGGCGGGCTGGCTTCAGCTGAAGCGGCGCTGCAATGGACGCTGGACTACACCCGCGAGCGCAAGGCGTTCGGCAAGTCGATCGCGGATTTCCAGAATACCCGGTTCAAGTTGGCGGAGATGGCCACGGAAATCCAGATCGGCCGCGTCTTCGTCGACCGCTGCCTGGAGCTGCACCTGCAAGGCAAGCTCGACGTGCCTACGGCGGCGATGGCCAAGTACTGGGGCACCGACCTGCAATGCAAGGTGCTCGACGAGTGCGTGCAATTGCACGGTGGTTACGGGTTCATGTGGGAGTACCCGATCGCACGGGCATGGGCGGATGCGCGGGTGCAGCGGATCTATGCCGGGACGAACGAGATCATGAAGGAGATCATTGCGCGGTCGCTTTGATTTGCGCTGACCGGGCGGACGCCATCGCGGGCGAGCCCGCTCCCACAGATATCACCGAACCTGTGGGAGCGGGCTTGCCCGCGATTGGTTTTAAAGATCAATCAAGGTGCCGGATTCGGATGATCCTTGTGAATCGCCTCGATCCCTTCCAGCACTTCCTCCGACAGTTTCAGATCGAAACTGGCAATGTTGCTCTCCAGTTGTTCCATGGTCGTTGCGCCAATGATGTTGCTGGTCACGAACGGCTGCTGCGTCACGAACGCCAGGGCCATTTGCGCCGGGTCCAGACCGTGTTCGCGGGCCAATGCCACGTAACGGCTGCAGGCTGCTTCCGACTGCGGGTTGAAATAGCGGCTGAAGCGGCTGTAGAGACTCAGGCGACCTTTTGGCGGGCGGGCGCCACCTTCGTACTTGCCTGACAGGAAGCCGAACGCCAGCGGCGAATAGGCGAGCAGGCCGCATTGCTCGCGGATGGCGATTTCCGCCAGGCCGACTTCAAAGCTGCGGTTGAGCAGGTTGTACGGGTTCTGGATCGACACGGCGCGCGGCCAGCCTCGGGCTTCGGCCAGGGCGAGAAAACGCATGGTGCCCCAGGGCGTCTCGTTGGACAGGCCAATGTGGCGGATCTTGCCGGCGCGAACCTGCTCGTCCAGCGCTTCGAGGGTATCCTCCAGCGGGGTCAGGTTGGCTTCGATCTTGTGCTTGTAGCCGAGCTGGCCGAAGAAGTTGGTGCTGCGCTCCGGCCAGTGCAGCTGGTACAGGTCGATGTAGTCGGTCTGCAGGCGCTTGAGGCTGGCATCCACGGCTTCGGTGATGTGCTGTCGGTTGTGCCGAAGGTTCTTGTCACGGATGTAGTCGATGGTGTTGCCGGGGCCGGCGATCTTGCTGGCCAGGATCCAGTCTGCGCGGTCGCCGCGGCTTTTGAAGTAATTGCCGATATAGCGTTCGGTGGTGGCGTAGGTTTCGGCCTTGGGTGGCACCGGGTACATCTCGGCGGTGTCGATGAAGTTGATCCCGGCAGCCTTGGCCCGCTCGATCTGGGCGAAGGCGTCTGCCTCGCTGTTTTGCTCGCCCCAGGTCATGGTTCCGAGGCAGATGGCGCTCACGTTCAGGTTCGTTCGGCCTAGCTGGCGATAGTCCATCGGGTGCTCCTTGGGCAAAACAATCATAAAAGCAGGTTGAATTATTTTTCACAATCTGCATAATTGCGCACCTCTTTCTGCAGTGGAAGTGATGCGCCGCCGCCGAAGAATCTTGCCGTTGAACGGACGCGCCGACCCGAGCCCCCGAAAGCGTCTGTATCCGGCTGCCTTTGACTTGTCAAAGTACGCACTATTCAGTAAGATCCGCCGTCTAATTTACAGGGCGGCCCCTGAGGCTATAAAGAATGAAAACTTTTACTGCTAAACCGGAAACAGTAAAGCGCGACTGGTTTGTCGTCGACGCTGCTGGTCAGACCCTGGGTCGTCTGGCCACCGAAATCGCGAGCCGTCTGCGTGGCAAGCACAAGCCTGAGTACACTCCTCACGTTGACACCGGCGACTACATCGTCGTAATCAACGCTGAGCAGATCCGTGTTACCGGTGCTAAAACCACTGACAAAATGTACTACTCCCACTCCGGTTTCCCGGGCGGCATCAAGTCGATCAACTTTGAAAAGCTGATCGCCAAGGCCCCTGAGCGCGTGATCGAGACCGCGGTCAAAGGCATGCTGCCTAAGAACCCGCTGGGTCGCGACATGTACCGTAAGCTGAAAGTCTATGCGGGCGCTGCACACCCTCATACTGCTCAGCAGCCCCAAGAACTGAAGATTTAACGGAATAGTTCATTATGTCGGCGACTCAAAATTACGGCACTGGCCGTCGCAAGACCGCAACCGCACGCGTTTTCCTGCGTCCGGGTACTGGTAACATCTCCATCAACAACCGTTCGCTGGATAATTTCTTCGGCCGCGAAACTGCCCGCATGGTAGTTCGTCAGCCGCTGGAATTGACTGAGACTGTCGAGAAGTTCGACATCTACGTCACCGTGATCGGCGGTGGTGTAAGTGGTCAGGCTGGCGCAATCCGCCACGGTATCACTCGCGCTCTGATGGACTACGACGAGACTCTGCGCAGCGCCCTGCGTAAAGCCGGCTTCGTAACCCGCGATGCTCGTGAAGTTGAACGTAAGAAAGTCGGTCTGCGTAAAGCGCGTAAGCGTCCGCAGTACTCGAAGCGTTAATTCGCTTTCACGTTCAAAAAAGAACGCCCAGTATCCTCACGGAGCTGGGCGTTTTTTTATGCCTGCGATTTATCAAAGAATTGCGCTGTGACAACTTGCCACATCCGCAGGCGCCCTATACTACAAGGCTTGGGGGTGATGGGCTCCGGTAATTACCTTGTCAGGATTGGGGCTTTTCATTACCATTCGGCAAAATTTTTATAAGTACATAGATTTACTTAGTAGATGCCTGATTTAACAGGCCACAAAGCTGATGGGAGAGGACTGAATGAGCAATGACGGCGTGAATGCAGGCCGGCGTCGCTTCTTGGTAGCAGCCACATCCGTGGTGGGTGCTGCAGGAGCGGTGGGGGCTGCGGTCCCGTTCGTGGGGTCATGGTTTCCCAGTGCCAAGGCGAAAGCCGCAGGTGCACCGGTGAAAGTGAATGTCAGCAAAGTCGAGCCAGGCCAGCAGATGATTGCTGAGTGGCGCGGCCAGCCGGTGTTCATTGTCCGCCGTACACCGGAAATCCTGGGGAATCTGAAGAAGATCGAGGGCCAGCTCGTTGATCCGACCTCCAAGAACTCGACACAACCGACTTACGTTGATCCGGAAACCCGTTCGATCAAGCCTGAGGTTCTGCTGCTGATTGGTATCTGCACGCACCTGGGTTGCTCGCCGACCTTCCGTCCTGAAGTGGCACCTGCGGATCTGGGTAAAGACTGGGTGGGTGGTTATTTCTGCCCTTGCCACGGTTCCCACTACGATCTGGCTGGTCGCGTCTACAAGTCGCAACCTGCGCCTTTGAACCTGCCAGTTCCCCCGCATTCCTATGAGACCGATGAGATCATTATCATTGGCGTCGATACGGAGAAAGCGTGATGAGCAAGTTCATGGATTGGGTTGACGCACGCTTTCCCGCCACCAAGATGTGGGAAGACCATCTCAGCAAGTATTACGCTCCGAAGAACTTCAACTTCTTCTACTTCTTTGGCTCCCTGGCACTGCTCGTGCTGGTCAATCAGATCGTTACCGGTGTCTGGCTGACCATGAGCTACAACCCGTCGGCGGAGGAGGCGTTTGCTTCCGTCGAATACATCATGCGCGATGTCGAGTACGGCTCGATCCTGCGTCTGCTGCACTCCACCGGCGCTTCGGCGTTCTTCATCGTGGTCTATCTGCACATGTTCCGTGGCCTGCTCTACGGTTCGTACCAGAAGCCGCGTGAACTGGTGTGGGTCTTCGGCATGCTGATCTACCTGGCGCTGATGGCTGAGGCCTTCATGGGCTACCTGCTGCCGTGGGGGCAGATGTCCTACTGGGGTGCCCAGGTGATCATCTCGCTGTTCGGTGCGATACCGGTCATCGGCAACGACCTGACCCAGTGGATTCGTGGTGACTACCTGATTTCCGGCATTACCCTGAACCGCTTCTTCGCCTTGCACGTGGTTGCCCTGCCGATCGTTATCCTGGGTCTGGTGGTGCTGCACATCCTGGCGTTGCACGAAGTGGGTTCGAACAACCCGGACGGTGTGGACATCAAGAAGCACAAGGACGAAAACGGCATACCGCTGGACGGCATTGCCTTCCACCCGTACTACACCGTGAAAGATATCGTCGGTGTGGTGGTGTTCCTGTTCATCTTCTGCTCGATCGTGTTCTTCTTCCCGGAAATGGGCGGCTACTTCCTCGAAAAGCCGAACTTTGAAGTGGCGAACGCCTTCAAGACCCCAGAGCACATCGCTCCGGTCTGGTACTTCACCCCGTTCTACGCCATCTTGCGTGCGATTCCGGACAAGCTCCTGGGTGTGATCGCCATGGGCGCTGCCATTGCCGTGCTGTTCGTCCTGCCATGGCTGGACCGTAGCCCGGTCAAGTCGATGCGCTACAAGGGCTGGCTGAGCAAGATCTGGCTCTGGGTGTTCTGCATCGCGTTCGTGATCCTGGGCGTGCTGGGCGTATTGGCCCCAACCCCTGAGCGTACGCTGCTGTCGCAGGTGTGTACCTTCCTGTACTTCGCCTACTTCATTCTGATGCCGTTCTACACCAGGCTCGAGAAGACCAAACCGGTTCCGGAAAGGGTGACTGGCTGATGAAAAAACTATTTGCTGTATTGATGCTTGCTGCGCTGCCAGTGTTCGCTTTCGCAGCTGAACACGGTGGCCCCGAGCTGGAAAAAGTCGACATCGACGTTTCCGATAAAGCAGCCATGCAGGATGGCGCACGTACGTTCGCCAACTACTGCATGGGTTGCCACAGTGCCAAGTTCCAGCGCTACGAGCGTGTTGCCGACGACCTGGGCATTCCCCATGAGTTGATGATGGAGAAGCTGATGTTCACCGGCGCCAAGATCGGCGACCACATGAGCATCGGCATGCAGCCGGCGGACGCCAAGGCCTGGTTTGGTGCTGCGCCACCGGACCTGACCCTGGTTGCCCGTGTTCGCGGTACTGACTGGCTCTACGGTTACCTGAGGTCGTTCTACGAAGATCCGGCGCGCCCATGGGGTGTGAATAACAAGGTCTTCCCGAACGTGGGTATGCCTAACGTCCTGGCCGGCCTGCAAGGTCGCCAAGTGGTTGGCTGCAAACAGGTTCAGATCGTCGAAGACGGCAAGAAACAATATGATCCTCTGACCGGTACGGCGCTGACTCATGAAGCGTGCGATCAGTTGACCATTGTGCCGAAAAGCGGTGCCCTGACTGCAGAGCAGTTCGATGAGAAGGTCAAGAATCTGGTAACCTTCCTGGCTTACTCGGCTAACCCGGTTAAGCTGCAACATCAGCGCATCGGTACGTACGTATTGTTGTACCTGGCGTTCTTCTTCGTATTCGCTTACCTGCTCAAGCGCGAATACTGGAAAGACGTGCACTGATAAAGCTTCAAGCTATTGCTGTTAATCGCGCGCGCCCAAGGGCGCCTCTGAGGATGTAGCGAAACTGGTAATCCAGTCGTTACGGGAGGCGCCCTCTGGGCGCGCTCGTTTTTCCGCGTTCGATTATTTCTACAAGCGAGGAGGATCGCCATGGGCGTGACCAATCGGTTGGCCTGTTACTCCGACCCCGCCGACCACTATTCCCACCGAGTGCGCATCGTACTGGCAGAGAAGGGTGTCAGCGCCGAGATCATTTACGTGGAAGCTGGACGCCAGCCACCTAAACTGATTGAAGTGAACCCTTACGGCAGCTTGCCCACTCTGGTCGATCGCGACCTGGCGTTGTGGGAGTCGACTGTGGTGATGGAATATCTGGATGAGCGTTACCCGCACCCGCCGCTACTGCCGGTTTATCCTGTGGCGCGTGCCAACAGTCGCCTGCTGATGCACCGCATTCAGCGAGACTGGTGTGGTCTGGTGGATCTGATTCTGGATTCGCGGACCAAGGAGGCGGCCCGTGCCGTGGCCCGCAAAGAGTTGCGCGAAAGCCTGACGGGTGTGTCGCCACTATTCGCCGACAAACCGTTTTTCCTCAGTGAGGAACAAAGTCTGGTGGATTGCTGCCTACTGCCAATACTCTGGCGATTGCCGATTCTGGGTATAGAACTGCCGCGGCCGGCCAAGCCGCTGCTTGATTATATGGAGCGCCAGTTTGCGCGTGAGGCTTTCCAGGCGAGTCTGTCTGGTGTCGAACGCGACATGCGCTAAGGCTTAAGGAGCCGCTATGAACTCCAGTCGACCTTATCTGGTCCGCGCGCTCTATGAGTGGATTGTGGACAACGATTGCACCCCGCACATGCTGGTCAATTCCGAGTACCCGTCGGTACAGGTTCCACAGGGGTTTGCCAGTGACGGGCAGATCGTCCTGAACGTGTCGCCACAAGCCGTGCGTCACTTGCACATGGATAACGAGGCGGTCAGTTTCGAGGGGCGCTTTGGTGGCGTGCCGCACACACTGTATGTGCCAATCGCTTCGATCCTGGGAATCTACGCCCGGGAGAATGGTCAGGGCATGGTGTTTGATCTGGAATCGCCGATGGGCGAGGATGACGAGATCGAACCAGATGACGATCTTCCGCCACCCGACAGTGAGCCGCCGCGTCCAAGCGGTCGCCCCAGTCTGAAAGTGGTCAAGTAATAAAAAAGGCGATCCGCAAGGATCGCCTTTTTTATTACTGTGTAGGAGCCGGCTTGCCGGCGAAGGCGATCATAAGAGCGCCTTTGCCCTGTAGGAGCCCGGCTTGCCGGCGAAGGCGATACCACTGACGCCTTCGCCGGCAAGCCGGCTCCTACGGGAGGTGGTGTCAGTCGATGTACTCGAACAATTTCACAATCTTCTGCACACCGGAAACCCCTTGCACCAGGTTGGTCGCCTGCGCGGCTTCCTGCTTGGTCAGCAGGCCCAGCATGTAGACGATACCGTTTTCAGTGACGACCTTGATGCGCGAACCAGGGATGTTCGCATCGGCGAGCATCTGGGTCTTGATCTTGGTGGTCAGCCAGGTGTCGTTCTGACGCGCCAGCAACGAGGAGGGTGGCAGGATTTGCAGTTCGTTGTGCACCTGCTTCACGCGCTGGACTGCGGCAGCGGCCTGTTCGGCCTTGGCCTTGAGGTCTGCGCGTGGCGTTTGCCCGGCAAGCAGCACGACACCGTTGAAGCTGGTGACGACGATGTGCGAATCCTTGTCCAGGGCCGGGTCGGCCTTGGCGACGTTCACGCCAACCTTGGTGTCGATCAGGGAGTCGTCGATCTTGCTGCCCAGTGTGCGGGTACCGCGGTCATCTTCAATCGGTGCTTCACGGCTGGCCGTCACGACCGAGGTGCAGCCACTGATGCCGAGGTACAGGATCAAGGCCAACAGGCCAAGGCGATTAGGGGTCATTCTTCACTCCCGAACAATTGGCTGTCGATCAAATCGCAAAGGCAATGGATCGCCAGCAGGTGGACTTCTTGAATACGAGCGGTGACGTTGGCCGGTACGCGAATCTCGACGTCCTCGGGCAACAGCAGCGACGCCATGCCGCCGCCATCACGACCCGTTAATGCTACGACAATCATTTCGCGATCATGTGCGGCCTGGATCGCTTGAATTATGTTGGCCGAGTTGCCGCTGGTGGAGATAGCCAGCAGCACATCGCCCGGTTGGCCGAGTGCGCGGATCTGCTTGGAGAAGATCTCGTTGTAGCTGTAGTCGTTGGCGATCGAGGTGATCGTCGAGCTGTCGGTCGTCAGGGCGATGGCCGGCAGGCTCGGGCGCTCGCGCTCAAAGCGATTGAGCAGCTCGGACGAGAAGTGCTGGGCGTCGCCCGCAGAGCCGCCGTTGCCACAGGAAAGCATTTTGCCTTCGTTGAGCAGGGCGTTGACCATGACCTGGCTGGCTTGCTCGATGTGCGGTGCAAGTACTTCCATCGCCTGTTGCTTGGTGTCGATACTGGCCTGAAAAAGCTGGCGAATTCGGGATTGCATGTCCATCTGTGTGACCTTAAGTAGCGCGGCTGTTCGGCACGTGAATGTGCAGCCCGCAAAGCAAAGAGCAAAAGTGTTGGGTGATAGTGTCCGGTTCGCAATGCCGGCGATCAGCCGTCGAAGGCATTCTGTAGCCAGTTCAACTGATCGAGATTGCTGTCGATGGCAATCACGTCGAAGCGGCAAGGGGAATTGGCCCAGCGCGACTCGCACTGAAGAAAATACTGCGCGGCGAAAATCAGTTTTTGCCGTTTGCGCCCATCGATGCTATCGAGCGCGCCACCCCATTGAGTGTTTTTTCTGTAGCGGACTTCAACGAATACTACTGTATCGCCATCTAGCATGACCAGATCAAGCTCGCCGCGTTTACACAACCAGTTCTGCGCCAGCAGGCGCAGACCCTGTTGTTGAAGATGCTCGAGCGCATGGCGCTCGGCATCCTTACCGCTTTGCTGGCGTGACCTGTCAGGCATCAGCGAGCGGTGTCCGGCAGGCGCTGGACCTGGCCATTGGCGAACTGCGCCCATGGCAGCTGGCGTACGACACGCTGGCTCTGAGTCATGCCAAGGCTGCCCGATTCACCGTCGATTCGGCTGTCCGGCAGAGACTTGAGCTGGCCAAGGCGTGGCGCCAGTCGATAGGCGTCCACACCCATGGCATACAGACGCCCCAGGCTGCCGGCGGCTTGTGGCCACTGGGCGGTGACCTGGCGGCGCAGTGGATCGTTGGCGTCCAGCAACCATGGCGTCTCGCAGAAGCGGATGCCATTCATGTCGTTGTACTGGTTGATGTCACCGCTGGCACTGAACACGTGGGAGGTGGCGTAGACCGGAACATCGCCTGCGTACTGGAAGTTCAGGGTCGGTTTGATCTGCTGGGCCTGTTGCGGTGTGGCGGCCAGGAAGATGAACTCGATGTCCTGGCGGCGCGATGGCTGGGCCGCTACTTGTGAGCCAACAGTGCTTTGCAGGCTCTTGGCGCGACCTTCGCTTTGGCGCAGCTGGAACATGTCGGCAATCTGCTGGGCCAGCTGGACCGGTTGATCGACGCGTTCGGTGGCGACGATGGTGCCACCATTGGCTTGCCAATCCTGGCTGAATGCCTTGAGCACGCGGTCGCCCCATTCGCCTTTCGGCACCATGATGGCGGCGCGATGCAGGCCGTCGGCGCGAGCGCGGCGCGACACTTCGCGGGCTTCGTCTTCAGCGGCAAGACCGAACTGGAACAGCTGTGCCGGGCCTTGATCGCCTTCGCTGTAGTTCAGCGCCAGCGTGGTGATCGGCAATTGCGGGCGAGTGCTCAGCTGTTTGACCAGCGGCTTCTCCAGCGGCCCGACAACCAGTTGCACGCCATCGGCCTGGGCCTTGCGGTAGAACTCGTCCATGGAGGTCAGGTGCGAGCTGTCATAAAACTCGATGGCGGGTGGCTTCTGCCCGGCCTGTTGTGCCTGATAGTGAGCGGCCATGAAACCGTCGCGCAGTGCTTTGCCAACCGAGGCCAACTGGCCGTCCTGAGGCAGCAGCAGGGCGATCTTGTTCAGGGGCTGGCTGGCCAGCTCCTTGAGTTGGGTCAGAGGCTGCGGCAATTGAATGGCTGCCGGATGTTTCGGATTCTTCGCGCGCCAGTTATCGATGGCGGCCTGTTGCTGCTCCAGGGTGCCGGCGGATTTCACGGCCAGCGCCAGGGCCATCCAGCCGCCGAGATCGTCGGTGGTGTTCGGCTGCAACTGATCGGTCGGCAGCGAAGCGATCAGGGTCCAGATGGCTTCGTGGTTTTTGCTCGCGGCTTCACCTTTCAGCATCGGGGCAATGAAAATGCGCTCGCGAGCGGCGGCGAGTGTCTGGCCATCAGCTTCAAGGGCGCGGGCGTGAACGGTGCCGGTGCGCACCTGTTGCTCTACAGGCAGTTCGCTCAAGCGCTGCAGGCTCGGATGGCTCAAGGCTGTAAGCGCTGCCTTGGGCTGATTGCGGGTCATGGCCAGTTCAGCCGCCAGAGTGCTGGCGAAAATCTGTTGGCCCGGCTTGAGCTGCTCGATCGGAACCTGTTGCAGGATTTGCGCGGACTGGCCGGCATTGCCCTGGTGATAGGCCAGGTCGGCAGCGCTCAGGCGCAGCAGGGCGGCATCTTCCGGTGATTTGCTTTGGGCAGCCTTCGCAAGCAGTTGCTCGATACTGGCGTCCGGTGTCCGTGGAAGTTCGCCAAGGCTGGAGGAGGGCGAGCTGGCGCAAGCTGCCAGCAAGGCAGCGAGGCAGAGGGCAGATAACAGCCGCAGGCAAGCGATCATGTAAGCGTTCCTGATACTCGATCAAATTAGCGTGGAATTGTACCCAAGCACTGGCCGGGGCGCGATGTTAGTGGCGTGAATCGATCAATTTAGCTGGTGTAAATGTTGCGCCAGTGCACAAACGGTCGGCGATACCACGTTTGCTTGCACGTATCGTGAGTCTCGCTACGCGCTACAATGCCGGCTTTTACCGATCATGAGGTGTGCGCTTTGACTGCTCCAGGTGCTTTGAATTCCGCTGCTGGCTCGCTTTATGTGGTGGCGACGCCCATCGGCAACCTGGATGACATCAGTGCGCGGGCGCTGAAGATTCTGCGTGAAGTGGCCTTGATCGCCGCGGAAGACACCCGCCATTCCCAGCGCTTGATGCAACACTTCGGCATTTCGACGCCATTGGCAGCCTGCCATGAACATAACGAGCGGGATGAGGGTAGTCGCTTTATCACTCGCCTGCTCGCTGGTGACAACGTGGCGTTGATCTCCGACGCCGGCACGCCGCTGATTTCCGATCCGGGTTATCACCTGGTGCGGCAGGCCCGGGCCGCGGGTATCGATGTGGTGCCGGTTCCGGGGGCCTGCGCGTTGATTGCAGCGTTGTCGGCGGCGGGGCTGCCTTCCGATCGATTCATTTTCGAGGGTTTTCTGCCAGCCAAGGCTGTGGGGCGGCGAGCACGTCTGGAGCAGGTAAAGGAAGAGCCCCGCACATTGATCTTCTATGAGGCTCCGCATCGCATTCTGGAATGCCTGCAAGACATGGAGCTGGTGTTCGGCCCCGAGCGCCCAGCGCTACTTGCCCGTGAGTTGACCAAGACGTTTGAAACGCTCAAGGGGCTGCCGCTGGCTGAGCTGCGCGAGTTTGTCGAGTCGGACAGCAATCAGCAGCGCGGCGAGTGCGTGGTGTTGGTAGCGGGTTGGTCTGCCCCCGAGGAAGAGGGCGCCGTCAGCAGTGAGGCGATGCGCATCCTCAACCTGTTGCTCGAAGAAATGCCGCTCAAGCGTGCGGCGGCTTTGGCGGCGCAAATCACCGGCGAGCGAAAGAATGTGCTGTACCAGATCGCCCTGGATAAACAGAAAGGCGAGTAAAACCCGACGTGCAGGCGTGCTCAAGGGCGCTTGGCCCTTGTTCTTCGGGCGCTCTGCCGGTAACCTTCGCGGCGGAGAGTCGATCGGACAGTCGCTGCCCTCTATGAAAATTAGGGGGGGGAGGAAAGTCCGGGCTCCATAGGGCGAAGTGCCAGGTAATGCCTGGGAGGCGTGAGCCTACGGAAAGTGCCACAGAAAATAACCGCCTAAGCGCTTCGGCGCCGGTAAGGGTGAAAAGGTGCGGTAAGAGCGCACCGCACGTCTGGTAACAGTTCGTGGCTAGGTAAACCCCACTTGGAGCAAGACCAAATAGGGTCCCAAGGCGTGGCCCGCGCTGGGACCGGGTAGGTTGCTAAAGGTGTCCAGTGATGGCCATCGTAGACGAATGACTGTTCAAGACAGAACCCGGCTTACAGATCGACTCTCCACCTTTTTTCTCCTCTGCTTAAATCATTGGGCAGAGTGTTGGTGATAGCCATTTCCCTTCGTGCACAAGCGTCGGGAGAAGCGGTTTTGTGACATCGATTAGCCCGCGCTTGTAGTGATCGCATAAACTCCACGCAGCGCCGGTTTTCTTCGTTGCACGGTCGTCAGCAGGAGCGGTTTTGTGATATCGATTAGCCCGCGCTTGTAGTGATCGCATAAACTCCACGCAGCGCCGGTTTCCCTCCTTACACAATCGTCAGCAGAACCACTTTTGTAATACCAAAAAAATCTTACTCTTAATAAAATACTTTAACTTCCGAATGCAGCCTCCTGCGCTGATTCAAGTTATCGGGCAGTTTCATATGCCGGATTCTCGTTGCCCCTCCGTTAATGCTCCTAAATCTCAGTTCTGTAAGGGTTTTCCTTTGATCCGCGCCTTGACGGTGTGGTGGGCGCATTCCTATAGTGTGCGCAAGTGGCGGAAAGTGGCATGAAGTGGGTTTTTTGAACTCAAAACGCTAAAATTTGGAGAAACGCTGACGTGTTTCGCGGAGCCAACGCTATCAGTCTCGATGCAAAGGGCCGTCTCGCCATGCCGAGCCGGTACCGTGACGAGCTCGATTCGCGTAGTTCCGGTCAATTGATCGTAACAATTGATGCCGTTGATCCTTGTTTGTGTGTTTACCCCCTCGATGAGTGGGAAATTATTGAAACCAAACTGCGCGCACTGCCTTCGCTTCGCGAAGAGAACCGCCGCCTGCAACGTTTACTGATTGGTAACGCCGTCGACCTCGAACTCGATGGCAGTGGTCGTTTTCTGGTTCCGCCGCGTCTTCGTGAATATGCCAAGTTGGATAAGCGCGCGATGTTGGTAGGCCAACTGAACAAGTTCCAATTGTGGGACGAGGATGCCTGGAACGCGGTTTCTGCCGCTGACCTGGCTGCTATTCAACAACCGGGCGCTATGCCTGATGAACTGCGTGATTTGATCCTGTGACTATTGATAGCGGCTTTAACCACATCACCGTACTGCTTGACGAAGCCGTCGAGGCTCTCGCCGTACGTCCTGATGGCTGCTATCTGGACGGCACGTTCGGACGCGGCGGGCACAGCCGGTTGATCCTCAGCCAGCTCGGCCCCGATGGCCGGTTGCTCGGATTCGATAAAGATCCACAAGCGATTGCCACCGGGCAGACGCTAGCGGCCGAAGACGGCCGCTTTGTCGTTGTGCAGCGCAGCTTTGCCGAACTCGGTTCGGAAGTCGCCGAGCGCGGCTTGGCCGGCAAGGTCAGCGGCGTTCTGCTGGATCTTGGCGTGTCCTCACCACAGCTCGACGACCCTGAGCGCGGTTTCAGTTTCCTCAACGACGGTCCGCTGGACATGCGCATGGATCCGTCCCGTGGCATCAGCGCTGCCGAATTCGTCAACACCGCACCCGTGGAAGAAATCGCCCGTGTGTTCAAGGAATACGGCGAAGAGCGTTTCTCCGGTCGCATGGCCCGTGCCGTGGTCGAACGCCGCGACATCAAGCCATTCGAGCGCACCGGTGACCTGGCGGAAGTCCTGAAGGTCGCCAACCCGGCGTGGGAAAAGGGCAAGAACCCGGCAACCCGTGCGTTCCAGGGATTGCGTATTCACGTCAACAACGAATTGGGCGATCTGGAGACCGGTCTCGAAGCCGCGCTGGAATGCCTGGAAGTGGGCGGTCGCCTGGTGGTGATCAGCTTCCATTCGCTGGAAGACCGCATCGTCAAACTGTTCATGCGCAAGCTGGTGAAAGGCGAAGCCGACAACCTGCCGCGCAACCTGCCGGTTCGACACGTCGCTTTCGAACCGAAAATCAAAGTCCATGGCAAAGCGCAGACGGCCTCCGACGCCGAACTCAAAGCCAACCCACGTTCCCGTAGCGCTGTCATGCGTGTGGCGGAGAAGCTGCGGTGAGCAAGCTTTTCGCCAAGCCATTGCCCGGCGGAAGCTTCTTCATGCTGCTGCTGTTTGTTGCCGTGCTCGTTTCGGCCATCGGAGTGTCTTATAGCGCCCACTGGAATCGCCAGTTGTTGAACACGCTGTACAACGAATTGAGCGTGCGCGACAAGGCGCAAGCCGAGTGGGGCCGGTTGATTCTGGAACAGAGCACCTGGACCGCCCACAGCCGAATCGAAGTGCTGGCCACCGAGCAATTGAAAATGCACATCCCTGGTGCCGCTGACGTGAAGATGGTGGCGCCATGATGAAACTCGAAGGTGCACTCTTTCCCTGGCGGTTTCGCGTGGTCCTGGGTTTGCTCGGCGTCATGGTGGCCGCAATTGCCTGGCGCATCATCGACCTGCAAGTCGTTGACCGTGACTTCCTTAAAGGTCAGGGCGATGCGCGCAGTGTCCGTCATATTCCGATTCCGGCTCACCGTGGTCTGATCACCGACCGTAACGGCGAGCCTTTGGCCGTCAGTACCCCGGTGACCACGCTGTGGGCCAACGCCAAGGAAATGCAGCTGGAAAAAGACAAGTGGCCAGCACTGGCCGCAGCGCTGGGGCAAGATCCCAAGGCCCTGACCGAGCGTCTTGAAGCCCAGGCCAACAAGGAATTCATCTACCTGGTGCGCGGGCTGACGCCGGAGCAGGGGCAGGCCGTGCTCGACCTGAAGGTGCCGGGTGTCTACGGCATCGAAGAGTTCCGGCGCTTTTATCCTGCCGGCGAAGTCACCGCCCATATGGTCGGGTTTACCGACATCGACGATCACGGTCGTGAAGGTGTCGAACTGGCCTATGACGAATGGCTGGCCGGGGTCCCTGGCAAGCGTCAGGTGATCAAGGACCGGCGCGGCCGGCTGATCAAGGATGTCCAGGTCACCAAAAACGCCAAGGCCGGCAAGCCCTTGGCGTTGTCCATTGACCTGCGCCTGCAATACCTGGCCAACCGTGAATTGCGCAACGCGATCATCGAGAACGGCGCCAAGGCCGGCAGCCTGGTGATCATGGACGTGAAGACCGGCGAGATTCTCGCGATGGTCAACCAGCCGACCTACAACCCGAACAACCGTCGCAACCTGCAACCGGCGATGATGCGTAACCGCGCGATGATCGACGTGTTCGAACCCGGTTCGACCATGAAAGCGATCTCGATGAGCGCCGCGATCGAAACCGGCCGCTGGAAGCCGAGCGACACTGTCGAGGTGTATCCGGGCTCGTTGCAGATCGGCAAGTACACCATCAAGGACGTATCCAAGACCGAAGGCCCGGTGCTCGACCTGACCGGCATCCTGATCAACTCCAGTAACGTCGGCATGAGCAAGGTCGCGTTCGACATCGGCGGCGAAACGATTTTCCGTCTGGCGCAGAAAGTCGGCCTCGGCCAGGACACTGGCCTGGGCTTCCCGGGTGAGCGCGTCGGCAACCTGCCGAACTACCGCGAATGGCGCAAGGCAGAAACCGCCACGCTGTCCTACGGCTACGGTATCTCCGTGACCGCGATCCAGTTGGTCCACGCCTTCTCGGCCCTGGCCAACAACGGTCGCCTCGCGCCGCTGACCCTGATCAAGACAGACAAGGCACCGCAAACCACCCAGGTGTTGCCGGAGGCGGTCGCGAAAACCATGCAGGGCATGCTGCAACAAGTGATCGAAGCCCCGCGCGGTGTATTCCGTGCGCAAGTGCCGGCGTATCACGTGGGCGGCAAGTCCGGTACTGCTCGTAAAACATCGGTTGGTACCAAGGGGTACGCCGAGAACTCCTATCGTTCGCTGTTCGCCGGTTTCGGCCCGATGAGCGATCCGCGTTACGCCATCGTGGTCGTAATCGATGAGCCGACCAAGGCCGGTTACTTCGGTGGCCTGGTTTCCGCGCCGGTGTTCAGCCGCGTGATGTCGGGCACCCTGCGCCTGATGAACATTACGCCTGACAACCTGCCACCTACTCAACAAGCGAACGCTACACCGGTCGTTCCGCTGAAAGCCAATGGAGGGCGCGGCTGATGTCTCTGAGCCTGAACAAGATTTTCCCTCACGCCGGCCACGATCTGCTGATTCGCGAGCTAGCCCTGGACAGCCGCAAAGTGCGCGCGGGTGATCTGTTCCTCGCCGTGCCGGGCGGGAAGTTCGATGGGCGTGCGCACATTGCCGACGCCTTGCAACGTGGTGCTGCTGCAGTGGCCTATGAAGTCGAAGGCGCCACGGTCCTGCCGATCACTGAGGTGCCGCTGATTCCGGTCAAGGGGCTCGCGGCCCAGTTGTCGGACATCGCCGGGCGTTTTTATGGCGAGCCAAGCCATCACCTGAACCTGGTGGGCGTGACCGGTACCAACGGCAAGACCAGCGTGACTCAATTGGTCGCCCAGGCACTGGACCTGCTTGGCCAGCACTGCGGCCTGGTCGGCACACTCGGTTGCGGTTTCTACGGCTCGCTGGAAAGCGGCCTGCACACCACGCCGAATCCGATTGCCATGCAAGCGACCCTGGCGGACCTGAAAAAGGCCGGGGCCAAAGCCGTGGCGATGGAAGTTTCTTCCCATGGCCTGGACCAGGGCCGTGTGACGGCATTGGCCTTCGATGTGGCGGTGATGACCAACCTGTCCCGCGATCATCTGGACTACCACGGCACCATGCAGGCTTACGGCGAGACGAAGGCCAAGCTGTTTGCGTGGAATGATTTGAAATGCCGCGTGGTCAACCTCGACGACGAGTTTGGTCGGCAATTGGCGGCTGATGAGGGCGAGTCGCGGCTGATCACTTACAGCCTGGAAGACTCACGCGCTTACCTGTATTGCCGCGAAGCACAGTTCAATGACGAAGGCGTGCGCGCCACGCTGGTCACGCCACAGGGCGAGCATCTCTTGCGTAGCGCTTTGCTCGGTCGCTTCAACCTGAGCAATGTCCTGGCTGCGGTCGGCGCGTTGCTCGGTCTGGATTACGCACTGGACGAAATCCTCAAGGTGCTGCCGATGCTCGAAGGCCCGGCCGGTCGCATGCAGCGTCTGGGTGGTGGTTCGCAGCCGTTGGTGGTGGTCGATTACGCCCACACCCCGGATGCCCTGGAAAAAGTGCTGCTGGCTCTGCGCCCACACGCCAAAGGTCGGTTGCTGTGCCTGTTCGGCTGTGGTGGCGACCGCGACCGCGGCAAGCGTCCGTTGATGGCCGAAGTGGTCGAGCGTCTGGCCGATGGCGTGCTGGTCACCGATGACAATCCGCGTACGGAAGACCCCTCGGTGATTTTCGATGATATCCGCGCCGGTTTCACGGCTGTGGATAAGGTGGAGTTCGTTGCCGGTCGTGGTCAGGCGATTGCCCGGTTGATTGCCAGTGCCTCGGTGGATGACGTGATTGTCCTGGCCGGCAAAGGTCACGAGGACTATCAGGAAATCAACGGCGAGCGTCATGCCTTTTCCGATCTGGTCGAGGCTGATCATGCCTTGACCGCGTGGGAGGTGGCCCATGTTTGAGGCCTTGAAACTGAGCGAACTGACCGGTGCGCTGAATGCTCGCCTGGTGTCCACCGATGCCAGCTTCGACGGCGTCAGCATCGACAGCCGCGCGATCAAGCCGGGCCAACTGTTCATAGCCCTGGCCGGTCCGCGTTTTGACGGTCATGACTACCTGAATGAAGTCGCCGCCAAAGGCGCGGTCGCCGCGTTGGTCGAGCGCGAAGTCGCCGATAGCACCTTGCCGCAATTGCTGGTCAAGGACACTCGCCAGGCCCTCGGCCAGTTGGGCGCGCTGAATCGTGCGGCGTTCACCAAACCTGTCGCAGCCGTCACCGGTTCCAGCGGCAAGACCACGGTCAAGGAAATGCTCGCGAGCATCCTGCGTACCCGCGGTTCGGTACTGGCAACCCGTGGCAACCTGAACAACGACCTCGGTGTGCCGCTGACCCTGCTCGAACTCGCCCCGGAACACGACGCGGCGGTGATCGAGTTGGGCGCATCGCGTCTGGGTGAAATCGCATACACCGTGGGGCTGACCAAGCCACACGTGGCGATCCTCAACAATGCAGGGACCGCCCATGTAGGCGAGTTCGGCGGGCCGGAGAAAATCGTCGAGGCCAAGGGCGAAATCATCGAAGGGCTGGCGGCCGATGGCGTTGCCGTGCTCAACCTCGATGACAAGGCGTTTGGCATCTGGAAAGCCCGCGCAGGCGCCCGCAAGGTGCTGACGTTTGCCTTGAGCAACACTCAGGCGGATTTCCACGCCAGTGACCTCGCCACCGATGCTCGTGGTTGCCCGGCGTTCAATCTGCACAGCCCTGAAGGTGTGGAGCGCGTTCAACTGAACCTGCTCGGCACCCATAACGTCGCCAATGCCATGGCCGCCGCCGCTGCCGCCCATGCCTTGGGTGTGTCGCTGTTTGGCATCGCCACCGGTCTTGGCGCGGTGCAACCGGTCAAGGGCCGGACCGTCGCGCAACTGGCCACCAATGGCATGCGCGTAATCGATGACACTTACAACGCCAACCCCACCTCCATGTGCGCTGCCGTTGATATACTGGCCGGCTTTTCCGGTCGCACCGTCCTGGTGCTCGGGGATATCGGCGAGTTGGGCGAATGGGCGGAGCAGGGGCACCGCGACGTGGGCGCGTACGCCCGTGGCAAGGTTTCTGCGCTGTACGCCGTCGGGCCAATGATGGCTCACGCCGTGAACGCATTCGGTCCACAGGCTTTTCACTTCAGCACGCAGGCTGAACTGATCAAGGCCCTGGGTGCCGAGCAAGACACAAACACCACCATTTTGATCAAGGGGTCGCGCAGCGCTGCGATGGAAAACGTCGTCGCCGCCTTGTGCGGGTCCAGTCTGGAGAAACATTAATGCTGCTGCTGCTAGCGGAGTATCTGCAACAGTTCTACAAAGGCTTCGCGGTCTTCCAGTACCTGACCCTGCGCGGGATCCTCGGTGTGCTGACCGCGCTGGTCTTGTCGCTGTGCTACGGCCCGTGGATGATCCGCACCCTGCAGAACCGTCAGATCGGCCAATCGGTGCGTAACGACGGTCCGCAATCGCACCTGTCCAAGTCGGGCACACCGACCATGGGTGGCGCGTTGATTCTGTCGTCCATCGGCGTCAGCACCTTGCTCTGGGCTGACCTGACCAACCGTTACGTCTGGGTCGTGTTGCTGGTGACCCTGCTGTTCGGCGCCATCGGCTGGGTCGACGACTACCGCAAGGTCATCGAGAAGAACTCCCGTGGCCTGCCGAGCCGCTGGAAGTATTTCTGGCAGTCGGTGTTCGGCCTCGGCGCAGCGATCTTCCTTTATATGACCGCAGCCACTCCAGTGGAAACCACGCTGATCCTGCCGATGCTCAAGGACTACAGCATTCCGCTGGGCGCAGGCTTCATCGTCCTGACCTATTTCGTGATTGTCGGTTCGAGCAACGCGGTCAACCTGACCGACGGCCTCGACGGCCTGGCGATCATGCCGACGGTGATGGTGGGCGGCGGCCTGGGCATTTTCTGCTACCTGTCGGGTAACGTGAAATTCGCTGAATACCTGCTGATTCCTTACGTACCGGGCGCGGGTGAGCTGATTGTGTTCTGCGGCGCGTTGATCGGAGCGGGCCTGGGCTTCCTCTGGTTCAACACCTATCCGGCACAAGTCTTCATGGGTGACGTCGGCGCACTGGCGCTGGGCGCGGCCCTGGGCACCATCGCGGTGATCGTCCGTCAGGAAATCGTCCTGTTCATCATGGGCGGCGTGTTCGTGATGGAAACCCTGTCAGTGGTCATTCAGGTTGCCTCTTTTAAACTGACCGGTCGCCGCGTATTCCGCATGGCGCCCATTCACCACCACTTTGAACTCAAGGGCTGGCCCGAGCCGCGCGTGATCGTCCGTTTCTGGATCATCACCGTGATTCTCGTGCTGATCGGCCTTGCCACCCTGAAGCTGAGGTAGAAATACGTGTCTCTGATCGCTTCTGACCACTTCCGCATCGTTGTCGGCCTCGGCAAGAGCGGCATGTCCCTGGTTCGCTTCCTGGCGAACCGGGGCGTGGCGTTTGCAGTGGCCGATACGCGGGAAAACCCACCGGAACTGGCCACGCTCAAGCGTGACTATCCGCATGTGGAAGTGCGTTGTGGCGAGTTGGACGTCGAGTTCCTGTGCCGTGCCGACGAGCTCTACGTGAGCCCCGGCCTGGCCTTGGCGACCCCGGCCCTGCAGGCCGCAGCCGCCCGTGGCGTGAAACTGTCCGGTGACATCGAGCTGTTCGCGCGTAACGCGAAGGCGCCGATCGTGGCCATCAGCGGCTCCAACGCGAAAAGCACCGTCACCACCCTGGTCGGCGAGATGGCGGCTGCCGCCGGCAAGCGCGTCGCGGTGGGCGGTAACCTCGGCACCCCGGCGCTGGATCTGCTCAGTGACGACGTCGAGCTGTACGTGATGGAACTGTCGAGTTTCCAGCTGGAAACCACCGACCAGCTCAACGCTGAAGTGGCGACCGTGCTCAATATCAGCGAAGACCACATGGATCGCTACAGCGGTCTGCCGGCCTATCACCTGGCCAAGCACCGGATCTTCCGTGGCGCGAAACAGTTCGTGGTCAATCGTCAGGATGCGCTGACCCGTCCGCTGATCGGCGAGGGCCAGCCGTGCTGGACCTTCGGCCTGACCAAGCCGGATTTCAAGGCGTTCGGCATCCGTGAAGAAGATGGCGAGAAATACCTGGCCTTCGAATTCCAGAACCTGATGCCGGTGCGCGAGTTGAAGATTCGCGGCGCCCACAACCAGTCCAACGCCCTCGCGGCCCTGGCACTGGGTCATGCCGTCGGTCTGCCGTTCGATGCCATGCTGTCGAGCCTGCGCACCTTCGCCGGCCTGGAGCATCGCTGCCAATGGGTCCGTGACCTCGACGGCGTGGGTTACTACAACGATTCCAAGGCCACCAACGTCGGTGCCGCGCTGGCCGCCATCGAAGGTCTGGGCGCGGACATCGTGGGCAAGGTTGTGCTGATCGCCGGTGGCGACGGCAAGGGTGCGGAATTCAAGGACCTGCGCGATCCGGTGGCGGCCAACTGCCGCGCCGTGGTGCTGATGGGCCGCGACTCCGACAAGATCGGCGAGGCCATCGGCGACGCCGTGCCGCTGATCCGCGCCGGCTCGCTGATCGAAGCGGTCGAGCAATGCCGCGCCGCCGCACAGCCGGGCGACGTGGTGCTGCTGTCGCCAGCCTGCGCCAGTTTCGACATGTTCAAGAACTACGAAGACCGTGGTCACCAGTTCGTCCAAGCCGTGGAGGATCTGGCATGAGCCTGAGAGGCATCATCAAGCCGTACCCGTCGCCGATCATCACCGGGCGCGGTATCGACCTCGATTTCCCGATGCTCGCCGGTTGCCTGACATTGCTCGGCCTGGGGCTGATCATGATTGCCTCTGCATCGACCGAAGTGGCGGCCGTGCAGTCGGGCAGCGCCCTGTACTACATGATTCGCCACCTTATTTACGTGGTGCTGGGCCTGGGTGCCTGCATCGTCACCATGATGATCCCGATTGCCACCTGGCAACGCCTGGGCTGGCTGATGCTGCTGGGGGCGTTCGGTTTGCTGGTGATGGTGATCATTCCGGGGATCGGCCGTGAGGTTAACGGCTCGATGCGCTGGATCGGCTTCAGTTTCTTCAACGTCCAGCCTTCCGAGATCGCCAAGGTGTTCGTGGTGATCTACCTCGCCGGGTATCTGGTGCGTCGCCAGAAAGAAGTGCGGGAAAGCTGGATGGGCTTTTTCAAGCCGTTCATCGTGCTGTTGCCGATGGCGGGCCTGCTGCTGATGGAGCCGGACTTCGGTGCCACCGTCGTGATGATGGGCGCTGCGGCGGCGATGCTGTTCCTTGGCGGCGTCGGGCTGTTCCGTTTTTCCCTGATGGTGGTCCTGGCTGTCGGAGCGGTGGTGCTATTGATTCAAATGCAGCCGTATCGAATGGCGCGTCTGACCAACTTTGCCGATCCGTGGGCGGACCAGTTTGGTGCCGGCTATCAATTGTCCCAGGCATTGATCGCATTCGGTCGTGGCGAATGGCTGGGTGTAGGCCTGGGCAACAGCGTACAGAAACAGTTCTACCTGCCGGAAGCCCACACCGACTTCGTGTTCTCGGTCCTGGCCGAAGAACTGGGCGCGGTGGGTTCGTTGTGCACCGTGGCACTGTTCGTCTTCGTGTGTATCCGTGGCATGTACATCGGTTTGTGGGCCGAGAAGGCCAAGCAGTTCTTTGCTGCTTATGTCGCTTACGGTTTGTCCTTCCTGTGGATAGGTCAATTCCTGATCAACATCGGCGTGAACGTGGGCTTGCTGCCGACCAAGGGGCTGACCCTGCCGTTCCTAAGCTATGGCGGCAGTTCGTTGGTTATTTGCTGTGCCTGTCTCGGCTTGTTGCTGCGCATCGAGTGGGAAAGTCGAACCCACCTGGGCAGTGAGGAGATGGAGTTCCATGAGAGTGACTTCGCCGAGGAGCCGCACCATGGGCGCTAACGTGATGATCATGGCCGGCGGCACCGGTGGCCACGTGTTCCCGGCGCTGGCCTGTGCCCGCGAATTCCAGGCGCGCGGCTATACCGTGCACTGGCTCGGCACGCCGCGTGGCATCGAGAACGATCTGGTGCCTGCCGCCGGTATCGAGTTGCACCGGATCAATGCCAGCGGTCTGCGCGGCAAGGGCAAGCTGTCGCTGCTCAAGGCACCGTTCATGTTGTTCAAGTCGGTCTGGCAGGCGCGGGCGATCATTCGCCGTCTGCAACCGGTCTGCGTCGTGGGCTTTGGTGGTTTTGTGACCGGCCCTGGTGGTGTCGCGGCCAAACTGGCCGGTGTGCCGGTGATCGTTCACGAGCAGAACGCCGTGGCCGGTACCGCCAATCGGTTGCTGGTGCCGTTGGCCGCCCGAGTCTGTGAAGCGTTCCCCGACACCTTTACCCTGTCGGACAGCCGCCGGACCACCGGTAATCCGGTGCGCACCGAGCTGTTCCTCGAGATATCGCGACCTGCCCTGGCCGGTCGCAAAGCGCGTTTGCTGATCCTGGGCGGAAGCCTGGGCGCAGAACCGTTGAACAAGTTGCTGCCTGAAGCCCTGTCGCAAGTTGCTGCCGATTTGCGTCCGGAAGTGTTCCATCAGGCCGGCAAAAAACACGATGAAGTGACTGCAGAGCGCTATCGCGCGGCTGGCGTCGAGGCGCAGGTGCAGCCTTTCATCAAAGACATGGCCCAAGCCTACGGCTGGGCCGACCTGGTGGTATGTCGCGCAGGCGCGCTGACCATCAGTGAACTGGCCGCCGCCGGTCTGCCCTCGATGCTGGTGCCTTTGCCTCACGCCATCGACGATCACCAGACCCGCAACGCCGAATATTTGGCCCGTGAAGGCGCAGCCTTCCTGATGCCACAGAGAACGACTGGCGCAGCGGATCTTGCCGCTCGCCTGACAGAGGTCCTGATGCAACCACAACGACTCAACGAAATGGCTACCGCGGCACGCCGCCTCGCCAAACCCGATGCCACCCGTAACGTGGTCGATAGCTGCCTGGAGGTGGCCCATGGTTGAGAGTCAGAAAGCCATGCCACAACCGGAAATGCGCCGTATCCGTCGCATCCACTTCGTCGGCATCGGCGGTGTGGGCATGTGCGGGATTGCCGAAGTGTTGCTGAACCTGGGTTATGCCGTGTCCGGTTCCGACCTGAAGGCCTCGCCGGTGACTGAACGTCTGGAGTCCTTCGGGGCGCAGATCTTCATCGGCCACCGTGCCGAGAACGCCGCTGCCGCCGACGTGCTGGTGGTGTCGAGTGCCGTGAACACGTCCAACCCGGAAGTCGCTACCGCGCTGGAGCGTCGTATTCCGGTGGTGCCACGTGCCGAGATGCTGGCTGAGCTGATGCGTTATCGCCACGGTATTGCCGTTGCCGGTACCCACGGCAAAACCACCACCACCAGCCTGATCGCTTCGGTGTTCGCGGCCGGTGGCCTGGACCCGACGTTCGTGATCGGTGGCCGCCTGAATGCCGCGGGCACCAATGCCCAGCTTGGCACCAGCCGCTACCTGATTGCCGAAGCCGACGAAAGCGATGCCAGCTTCCTGCACTTGCAGCCGCTGGTGGCCGTGGTCACCAACATCGACGCCGATCACATGGCGACCTACGACGGTGACTTCAACAAACTGAAGAAAACCTTCGTCGAATTCCTGCACAACCTGCCGTTCTACGGTCTGGCGGTGGTGTGCCTGGACGATCCGGTGGTGCGTGAAATCCTGCCATTGGTCAAACGCCCGACAGTCACCTATGGCTTCGGCGAAGACTGCGATGTGCGTGCAATCAACGTGCGCCAGCAAGGCATGCAGACCTTCTTCACTGTGCTGCGCCCTGACCGCGAACCGCTGGATGTGTCGGTGAACATGCCGGGCAACCACAACGTACTGAACGCTCTGGCAACCATCTGCATTGCCACCGACGAAGGCGTCAGCGATGAAGCCATCGTCCAGGGCCTGTCCGGGTTCCAGGGTGTCGGCCGACGCTTCCAGGTCTACGGCGAACTGCCGGTGGACGGCGGTAATGTGATGCTGGTCGATGACTACGGTCACCACCCGACGGAAGTCGCGGCCGTGATCAAGGCCGTACGCGGTGGCTGGCCGGAGCGCCGCCTGGTGATGGTCTACCAGCCGCACCGCTACAGCCGCACCCGTGACCTGTACGACGATTTCGTCAATGTGCTGGCCGACGCCAACGTACTGCTGCTGAT
This sequence comes from Pseudomonas sp. GM55, assembly GCF_000282395.1. Taxonomy (NCBI): domain Bacteria; kingdom Pseudomonadati; phylum Pseudomonadota; class Gammaproteobacteria; order Pseudomonadales; family Pseudomonadaceae; genus Pseudomonas; species Pseudomonas sp. GM55. The sequence goes on from NZ_AKJJ01000032.1 coordinate 113,902, forward strand.
GGAAGTCTATCCGGCCGGCGAAGAGCCGATTCCGGGCGCTGACAGCCGCAAGCTGTGCAATAGCATCCGTCAGCGTGGCCAGCTCGACCCGATCTACATCGAGCGTGGTGTCGACCTCGCGCCAGTGGTCAAGCCGCTGCTGCGCGCCGGCGACATCCTGCTGTGCCAGGGTGCCGGTGATATCGGCGGTCTCGCACCAAAACTGTTGAAAAGCGAGTTGTTCGCCGGGGCCGTAGCCGCGCCGGAGAAGGGGACGTTGAAATGACTGCTGCCTACGCCAACCTGGTCTCCACGATCGCGCCGAAAGATTTCGGCCGCGTCGCCGTGCTGTTCGGCGGCAAGAGTGCCGAGCGCGAAGTCTCCCTGAAGTCGGGCAACGCTGTACTCGACGCGCTGCAAAGCGCCGGTGTGGACGCGTTCGGCCTCGACGTGGGCGATGACCTGCTGCAGCGTCTGCAGAGCGAAAAGATCGACCGCGCCTTCATCATCCTCCACGGTCGTGGCGGTGAAGACGGCAGCATGCAGGGCCTGCTCGAATGCCTGGGCATTCCGTACACCGGCAGCGGCATCCTGGCCTCGGCCCTGGCCATGGACAAACTGCGCACCAAGCAGGTCTGGCACAGCCTGGGCATTCCGACGCCACGTCACGCGGTACTGAGCAGCGAGGCCGATTGTATTTCGGCGGCGACGGAACTGGGCTTCCCTTTGATCGTCAAACCGGCCCATGAAGGTTCAAGTATCGGGATGGCCAAAGTGAGTTCCGCGTCTGAATTGATCGACGCATGGAAAGCGGCCAGTACCTACGATTCGCAAGTGTTGGTCGAGCAATGGATTCACGGTCCGGAGTTCACCATCGCCACCCTGCGTGACCAGGTGTTGCCACCGATTGCCCTGGGCACGACGCACAGCTTCTACGACTACGACGCCAAGTACATCGCCAACGATACCCAGTACCGCATTCCGTGCGGACTGGACAGCGCCAAGGAACAGGAACTCATGGACCTCACGGCGAAAGCCTGTGAAGCGCTGGGTATCGCCGGTTGGGGCAGGGCAGACGTGATGCAGGACGCCGACGGGCAGTTCTGGTTCCTGGAAGTCAACACCGCACCGGGTATGACCGATCACAGCCTGGTGCCGATGGCGGCCCGTGCCGCCGGTCTGGATTTCCAGCAACTGGTTCTGGCGATTTTAGCCGCAAGCATCGAGCCACGAGGTTAAGACCATGCAAGGCGCTCAGCTCAGACATCAGCCTCCCGCACCCGGCCGCAAGCCGGTGCCACGGGGTGCCAGCCGAATGGTGGCCAAAGAGCCGATGTCCGCGCGCCTGCCGAAAGCCAACTTCGGCTTTCTGAAAAGCCTGTTCTGGCCGGTAGTGCTGGTGGCTTTGGGGTTCGGTACTTACGAAGGCGCGACACGGCTGTTGCCGTATGCCGACCGGCCGATCACCAGGATCAACGTGCAGGGCGACTTGAGTTACATCAGCCAGCAAGCGGTGCAGCAGCGGATCGCCCCGTACGTGGCGTCGAGCTTCTTCACCATCGACCTGGCGAGCATGCGCACGGAGCTGGAAACGATGCCATGGATTGCCCACGCCGAAGTGCGCAGGGTGTGGCCGGATCAAGTGGTGATCCGCCTGGAAGAACAGCTGCCGGTGGCCCGTTGGGGTGACGAGTCGCTGTTGAACAACCAGGGGCAGGCCTTTACGCCGCGTGAGCTGGCGAATTACGAACATCTGCCGCAGCTGTTCGGCCCACAGCGGGCCCAGCAGCAAGTGATGCAGCAATACCAGGTATTGAGCCAGATGCTCAGGCCGCTGGGCTTCTCGATTGCACGCCTGGAACTGCGTGATCGCGGCAGCTGGTTCCTGACCACCGGCCCTGGCAGTGCAGGCCCGGGTATCGAACTGCTGCTGGGACGCGGCAACCAGGTGGAAAAGATGCGCCGCTTCATCGCCATCTATGACAAGACGCTCAAAGAACAGATTACGAACATTGCGCGCATCGATCTGCGCTACGCCAACGGCCTCGCTGTTGGCTGGCGGGAACCTGTAGCGCCTACGACAGCCCAACCCGCTGTCGCGAAGAATTAAGAGAGGCAGGACCCCATGGCAAACGTGCAAAGCGGCAAAATGATCGTCGGTCTCGATATCGGCACCTCCAAGGTGGTGGCGCTGGTGGGCGAGGTCGCGGACGACGGCACGCTGGAAATCGTCGGGATCGGCACCCATCCGTCCCGAGGCCTGAAAAAAGGCGTGGTGGTGAACATCGAGTCCACCGTGCAATCGATCCAGCGCGCCATCGAAGAAGCGCAGCTGATGGCTGGTTGCCGCATTCACTCGGCGTTCGTCGGTGTGGCCGGCAATCACATCCGCAGCCTGAACTCCCACGGCATCGTGGCGATTCGCGATCGCGAAGTCAGCTCGGCGGACCTTGAGCGTGTGCTCGACGCGGCCCAGGCCGTGGCGATTCCGGCTGACCAGCGCGTGCTGCACACCCTGCCGCAGGATTATGTGATCGATAACCAGGAAGGCGTCCGCGAGCCGCTGGGCATGTCCGGCGTGCGTCTGGAGGCCAAGGTCCACGTGGTCACCTGCGCCGTCAACGCCGCACAGAACATTGAAAAATGCGTGCGTCGCTGCGGTCTGGAAATCGACGACATCATTCTCGAACAACTTGCCTCCGCGTATTCGGTGCTGACCGATGACGAGAAAGAGCTGGGCGTGTGCCTGGTGGACATCGGCGGTGGCACCACCGACATCGCGATCTTCACCGAAGGCGCGATCCGTCACACCGCGGTGATCCCGATTGCCGGTGATCAGGTGACCAACGACATCGCCATGGCGTTGCGCACTCCGACCCAGTACGCCGAAGAAATCAAGATTCGCTACGCCTGCGCCCTGGCCAAGCTGGCCGGTGCCGGTGAAACCATCAAGGTGCCAAGCGTTGGCGACCGTCCGCCGCGCGAGCTGTCCCGCCAGGCCCTGGCCGAAGTGGTCGAGCCGCGCTACGACGAACTGTTCACGCTGATCCAGGCCGAACTGCGCCGCAGCGGCTACGAAGACCTGATCCCGGCCGGCATCGTGCTGACCGGCGGTACGTCGAAGATGGAAGGCGCTACCGAACTGGCCGAGGAAATCTTCCACATGCCGGTCCGCCTGGGCGTGCCTCACGGCGTGAAAGGTCTGGATGACGTAGTGCGCAACCCGATCTATTCCACCGGCGTCGGCCTGTTGATGTACGGCCTGCAGAAGCAGTCCGACGGCATCTCGTTCTCGGGCATCGGCAGCCGCGACAGCTACAGCAACGAAGAGCCACAGGCTCCGCTGCTGGACCGCTTGAAGAAGTGGGTCCAGGGCAATTTCTGAAGATTTACCGCTACACCGTTACACCGAAGCACGCAGTAGGCGAAAAAACTAGAGAATGTAAAGGAGAGGGAAAATGTTCGAACTCGTAGACAACATCCCCGCAAGCCCGGTAATCAAAGTTATCGGTGTCGGCGGTGGCGGCGGCAACGCTGTCAACCACATGGTCAAGAGCAACATCGAAGGCGTCGAGTTCATCTGCGCCAACACCGATGCTCAAGCGCTGAAAAACATTGGCGCGCGCACCATCCTGCAACTGGGCACCGGCGTGACCAAGGGCCTGGGCGCTGGCGCCAACCCTGAAGTCGGCCGTCAAGCCGCTCTGGAAGACCGTGAGCGCATTGCCGAAGTGCTGGCCGGCACCAACATGGTGTTCATCACCACTGGCATGGGTGGCGGTACCGGTACCGGTGCTGCGCCGATCATCGCCGAAGTGGCCAAGGAAATGGGCATCCTCACTGTTGCAGTGGTGACCCGTCCGTTCCCGTTCGAAGGCCGCAAGCGTATGCAGATTGCCGACGAAGGCATCCGCATGCTCTCCGAAAGCGTCGATTCGTTGATCACCATTCCCAACGAGAAGCTGCTGACCATCCTCGGTAAAGACGCAAGCCTGCTGTCGGCTTTCGCCAAGGCTGACGATGTACTGGCCGGTGCCGTTCGCGGTATCTCCGACATCATCAAGCGTCCGGGCATGATCAACGTCGACTTCGCCGACGTGCGTACCGTGATGAGCGAAATGGGCATGGCGATGATGGGCACTGGCTGCGCCAGCGGTCCGAACCGTGCACGCGAAGCCACCGAAGCGGCCATTCGCAACCCGCTGCTGGAAGACGTGAACCTGCAAGGCGCTCGCGGAATCCTGGTGAACATTACCGCCGGTCCGGATCTGTCCCTGGGTGAATACTCCGACGTGGGTAGCATCATCGAGGCATTCGCCTCCGAGCACGCGATGGTCAAGGTCGGTACCGTTATCGATCCGGACATGCGCGACGAGCTGCACGTCACTGTAGTTGCCACCGGTCTTGGCGCTAAAATCGAGAAGCCTGTGAAGGTCATCGACAACACCGTCCACACCTCGATGGCTGCACAGCCACAACAACAGGCCCCTGTTCGTCAGGAAGCTCCAGCGGTGAACTACCGTGACCTGGATCGTCCGACCGTCATGCGCAACCAGGCCCAGGCCGGTGCTGCGACTGCCGCGAAGATGAATCCGCAAGATGACCTGGACTACCTGGACATCCCGGCTTTCCTGCGTCGACAGGCCGATTGATGAAATGTATCAGGGGTATTAGGGTGATTGGTGTTCAGCAAAGGTCTGGTCTGCTATCATCGCCAGCCTTTGTTGATACCAGTTCGCAATTTGCGCTGAAGCGGCCCATGCCATGATTAAACAACGCACCCTGAAGAATATTATCCGTGCCACAGGTGTTGGCCTGCACTCCGGGGAGAAGGTCTACCTGACCCTCAAGCCAGCGCCTGTCGACACCGGCATTGTGTTTTGTCGCGCCGACCTCGATCCCGTGGTGCAGATTCCTGCCCGCGCGGAAAACGTCGGTGAAACCACTATGTCGACCACGCTGGTTAACGGTGACGTCAAAGTGGACACGGTAGAGCACCTGCTCTCGGCCATGGCAGGCCTGGGCATCGATAACGCCTACGTCGAGCTCTCCGCGTCCGAAGTCCCGATCATGGATGGTAGCGCAGGACCTTTCGTATTCCTGATTCAATCGGCTGGCCTGGAAGAACAGGACGCCGCCAAGAAGTTCATCCGCATCCTGCGTGAAGTGACAGTGGAAGATGGCGACAAGCGCGCTACTTTCGTCCCTTTCGACGGATTCAAGGTAAGCTTCGAGATCGATTTCGATCACCCGGTTTTCCGTGACCGCACACAAAGTGCAAGCGTGGATTTTTCCAGCACTTCGTTTGTAAAAGAAGTCAGCCGCGCCCGTACCTTTGGTTTCATGAGTGACATCGAGTACCTGCGCAAGCACAATCTCGCACTCGGCGGCAGCGTTGAAAACGCAATTGTGGTCGACGCCGATGGCGTACTGAACGAAGACGGCCTTCGCTATGAAGACGAATTCGTGAAGCACAAGATTCTCGATGCAATTGGTGACCTCTACCTGCTGGGCAATAGCCTGATTGGTGAGTTCAAGGGCTTCAAGTCCGGCCACGCACTGAACAACCAGCTGCTGCGCAAGTTGATTGAGCAGACAGATGCCTGGGAAGTCGTGACGTTCGAAGACGCCAGCACTGCACCGATCTCTTACATGCGCCCTGTTGCGGCCGTGTAAGCAAAAAACCTCTCTAGTTTTTTAAAGGCTACCTTCGGGTGGCCTTTTTTTATGCCCTGATTTCTATGGTGGCAGTGACGGCCTCTTCGCGGTGTAGGAGCCGGCTTGCCGGCGAAGAGGCCAGTCGATTCAGCATAGCGTTCAGCTGGCACACACCACCCGATTACGCCCCCCGTCCTTGGCCTGATACAACGCCTTGTCCGCACTGAACAGCAATTGCTCCAGGCTGATATCGCTGGTCGCCGTCCAGGTGGCAATGCCGATACTCACGCTCATCGGCGGCTCACCCGGATCCACCAGCGGCAGCTTTTGCACCGCCTCACGGATATGTTCGGCGATCTGCCGCGCACCTTTACTGCCGGTTTCGGCCAGAATCACCGAGAACTCTTCGCCACCATAGCGCGCCACCAGGTCTGCCGGGCGATGGACATTGGCGCGGATGACCTCGGCCAATGCCCGCAAGGCGTCGTCGCCGGCCTGATGCCCGTGCCGGTCATTGAAGGCCTTGAAGTGATCGGCATCAATCATCAGCAATGACAGCGGCTTGCCGCTGCGCTGTGCCCGAAACCATTCATGGCGCAGCGTCTGATCAAGGGATCGACGGTTGGCCACGCCGGTCAAGGCATCGGTGGCCGCCAGTTGCGCCAGTTCCTGTTCGGCATATTGGCGCAGGCGCAGCTCGCGGCAGAGCAGCCAGGTCAGCCAGAACAAACCGATGCACAAAACCCCGGTAGCACCGCTGATCACATAGGCCGTGCGGTTCCAGGTAGCGAAGACTTCGTCGATGGAAAGGGCCACGATGACGGTCAGCGGCAGATTGCCGACCCGGGAAAAGGTGTACAGGCGCCGTTGATGGTCGATACTCGACACGCTTTCGAAGGTCCCACTGCGCTCCTGCAGCATGCGTGCGACGTTGGGGCGGTTGGAGAAGCTTTTGCCGATGGGGTTTTGTTCCCGGTACGGTTTCTGCGCCAGGAGAATCCCGTCATCGTTGATGATGGCCAGCGTACTGCCGGTGCCGATGTCGAGGCTGTTGAACAACTGATCGAAGTAGCTCATGCGCATCGACGCCACCGCGACCCCCAGAAACTCACCCGTGGGCGAGGAAATGCGCCGGCTGAAACTGATGCGCCATTCGTCGCTGTCGTCGCAGTCGCAGCGAGGCTTGAACGGCCGGCTGATGAACATGCCGGTGTCGCGATTGGAAACATGGGCCAGGAAATAGTCGCGGTCAGCGAAATTGCCCGGTTTCGGTTCGATCAATGAGGAGTCGGCCAGCACGTCGCCGTGCTTGTCCAGCAGCAGGATGTCGCCCTTGTAGCGCGCGGTGGTGGAGCGGTCGAAGAGCACCAGATGACGGATCTGTGGCGATACCTGTTTCAGGTCGTCCCGTTGGGCGGCGGCGATCAGGCCCTGCAAAGTCAAATCATAGAGCTCGACCGTACGCAGGACATCGGCATCGATCAGTTGTGCGATGGTGGTCGCGCTGCGTGTGGCAGTCTGCTGGGCGTAGGCGTGTTCGCGGATCAGCAGGAACGTGACGATGCACAGTATCGAGATGACAGTCAGGGTGCTGCCGAGGATCACCATGATCTCGGGACGCCCGGGCGGGCCTTGAATATGTGGGGTGCGGCTTGCGGTCATAGGGCTGACGTCTGCTGGATGGACGTAGTAAGCGTAGTTGCATAAACGTAGCAGCCGAGTGAATCGCTCTAGTTGCTTGAACGATTGATCATTGGTGTGGGTGTCAGTGTCTTTCGTTGCAGAAATTGCAATGAAAGTTGAGTCGCCACAATAAAAAAAAGCCGCTGACAGCAGCGGCTTTAAGACAACTTTTCAAAGGGAAGAGCCAATGAGAAGTGTCGAGGGAAACAGGCGTGACAGGTACGGATCAGCTGTCTTTTTCGGCCCGTGGCTGGGCCTGGGTGCTGGAGGCTTGCGGGGCTTGGGCATCTTGCGCAGCCTTGGCTGTCATCTCGATCTGATGCTCTTCGAATGCCGCAGAGCGTGCAGCGTTATGCGCGACGAAAGTCTGCGATTCTTCCGCCATCGCCAATGGCGACAGGAACAAAGAGGACAAAACGAAAGCGCTGGCAATACCCATACTGTTGGACATCTTTAAAACCTTCTTGCTTGGCAAGTGCTGTTTGGTGCGGGCAAAGATAAGGATATGAGGCGAAGGGAAAAAGAGCGGATTCATGAAAGGACTGTTGCGGCAACAGCAATAGTTGGTTGACCGCACACTTGTGTTCAACCCGTAACCAATGTGGGAGCGAGCTTGCTCGCGATAGCATCACCTCGGTTCAGAAGTTGCACCGAGTCGCCTGCATCGCGAGCAAGCTCGCTCCTACAAAGGAAAAGGGATCAGACAGGCAGATGAATCCCGAACGTATTCATCCCATGTTCGCTGCGCACGAACACATCGCCGCCATGCATCAATGCAATCGCCTTGACGATGGCCAGCCCCAGGCCGTGATTGTTGCCGCTGTTGCTGCGCGAAGCATCGACCCGATAGAAGCGCTCGAACAGCCGTGGCAGGTGTTCACGGGCAATCGGTGAACCGGGGTTGGCGACGCCGATGCTGACCTGATGTTCTGCGGCTTCAATACGCACCTGAATGACCTGCCCGGGCGCGGTGTGCTGCACCGCGTTGTTGAGCAGGTTGATCAATGCCCGGCGCAGATGGGCGATCTCGATGCGCACTTGTGCGTCACCACTGACCTCAACCTGGACCTGAGCGTCCTCGAGAATGAAATCCAGATATTCCAGCGTCGTGGCCACCTCTTCGGCCAGTGAGGTTGAGGTGAGTTTGGTCGCCTTGCTGCCCTGGTCGGCGCTGGCCAGGAACAGCATGTCGTTGATGATCGAACGCAGCCGCTCAAGCTCTTCGAGGTTCGATTGCAGCACTTCGAAGTAATGCTCGGCGGAACGTCCGCGGGTCAATGCGACCTGGGTCTGGCCGATCAGGTTGGTCAGTGGCGAGCGCAATTCGTGGGCGACGTCGGCATTGAACGATTCAAGGCGCGAATAGGCTTGCTCGACCCGTTCCAGGGTTGAGTTGAACGAGCTGACGAATTGATCGAGTTCCGGCGGCAACGGTGACAATCGCAAGCGCCCCGAGCGCAACGGCGGGGCCAGGCGCTGAGCTTCCTGGGACAGTTTGATCAGTGGCTTGAGACCGATCCGCGCCACCCAGTAACCCAGTGCCGAGGCCAACAGCACGCCGACGATCGCCAGGCTGATCAGCGCGATCAGCAGTTGATGCTGGGTATGGAAAAACGTTTCGGTGTCGATGGCGATCATGAAGCGCAGCGGTGGGCGCTGGTCCTTGGCCGGGAACTCGCTGACCAGCACTTTCAGTGGATAGGGGTGATCCGGCAGCTGCATGTCGCGCGTGCCCAGCGGCCCTTGGGCAAAGGCGCGCACCTGCGGGGTCAGGTTGCCGTACTCGTAGTGCGGATCACCGCTGATGATCCAGAAACTGATGCGCTTGTCTTCTTCGCTCAGCAGATTGAGCTTGTTGTTGATCTTCACCCAATGCTCGGACGTACCGTATCGGCCGACCGTGGACTCGAGCACGCTGTAGCGCGCATCGAGTTCAGCTTCTGGCAGCAGGCCCAAGCCTTTATCCACCTGTTGATAAAGTGCCCAACCGATCAACAGAAACACCAATAACGCCACCAGCGTGAACATCCCGCTCAGACGCAGGGCAATGGAATTACTGGACACCACGGCTCTCCAGCACATAACCCATGCCGCGAATGGTGTGCAGCAGTTTCTCTTCGAACGGTCCGTCGAGCTTGGCCCGCAGACGTTTGATCGCGACTTCGACGACGTTGGCGTCGCTGTCGAAATTGATGTCCCAGACCATTTCGGCGATGGCGGTTTTCGAGAGGATTTCACCCTGGCGCCGAGCCAGCACACTGAGCAGCGAGAACTCCTTGGCGGTCAGGTCCAGTCGTGCGCCGCCTCGGGTCGCCTTGCGGCTGATCAAATCTATCCACAGGTCGGCGATGCTCACTTGCACCGGTTCATGGCCGCCGCTGCGCCGGGTCAGCGCTTGCAGGCGTGCCACCAGCTCAAGGAAGGAAAACGGTTTGCCCAGATAGTCATCGGCGCCGTCACGCAGGCCCTTGATGCGATCTTCCACTCGTTCGCGGGCGGTGAGCATGATCACCGGGGTTTGCTTGCGCGCACGCAGGGCGCGCAACACACCGAAGCCATCGAGGCCCGGCAACATCACGTCGAGGACGATCACCGCGTAGTCGCTCTCCAGCGCCAGGTGCAGGCCTTCGACCCCGTCCCGCGCCAGATCCACGGTGTAACCCTGTTCCGTCAGACCGCGGTGCAGATAATCCGCGGTTTTTTCCTCGTCTTCGATAATCAGAACGCGCATGACCCTGCCTCAGTCTGTGCTCGCCAGCGCGGGCACTGGCGAAGGTTTGGGCCTGTGAAACAACCGCTCCAGCCACAAGTATATGACCGGCGTAGTGAACAGCGTCAGGGCCTGGCTCACCAGCAAGCCGCCGACTACCGCGATCCCCAGGGGTTGGCGCAACTCGGCGCCGGTGCCGTAGCCGAGCATCAGCGGCAGGGCGCCGAGCAGGGCGGCGAGGGTGGTCATGATGATCGGCCGGAACCGCGTGAGACAGGCCTTGAAGATCGCTTCTTCAGGCGACAGTCCAGCATTGCGCTGCGCTTCGAGGGCGAAGTCGATCATCAGGATGCCGTTTTTCTTGACGATACCGATCAACAGCACCAGGCCGATCAAGGCCATGATTGAAAAGTCCTGGCCGCAAATCCACAGCATGATCACCGCGCCGAGGCCCGCCGAGGGCAAAGTGGAAATGATCGTCAGCGGATGGACGAAGCTCTCGTAGAGCACGCCGAGAATGATGTACACCGCCACCAGCGCCGCCAGAATCAGCCACGGCTGGCTGGCCAGCGAACTCTGGAACGCCTGGGCCGCGCCCTGGAAATTGCCGCTGATGGCGCTCGGCATGCCGATGTCGGCCTTGGCCTGGTTGAGCATGATCACCGCATCGCCCAACGCCACACCCGGTGCCAGGTTGAACGACAGGTTGGCGGCCGGGAACATGCCGTCATGGGCGATGGACAGCGGGCCGACGGTCGGCGCATCGAATTTGGCCAGGGCTGACAACGGCACCATTTGCCCGCTCAGGGGCGAGCGCAGGTAGAAATAGTTGAGGCTTTCGGCCTTGCCGCGCTGTTGGGTGTCCAGCTCCAGAATCACGTTGTACTGATTGACCTGGGTCTGGAATTCGTTGATCTGGCGCTGGCCGAATGCATCGTACAGGGCTTCGTCGACATCGCTGGCGGTCAGGCCGAAACGCGCCGCCGCGCTGCGGTCGATGCTGATGTGGGTAATGCTGCCGCCCAGTTGCAAATCGTTGGAAATGTCGCGGAACGCCGGGTTGGCGCGCAGTTTTTCCGTCAGGCGCTGGGTCCAGGTGCTCAGTGTGCCGCCGTCGTTGCTCTTGAGTACGTATTGGTACTGGGCACGGCTCGGGCCGGAGCTGAGGTTGATGTCCTGGCCGGCGCGCAGGTACAGGACGATGCCCGGCACTTTCATCAGTTGCGGACGAATCCGGTCGATGAACTGACTGGCCGAGACATCGCGGTCGCTGCGTTTTTTCAGGGTGATCCAGAAGCGGCCGTTGGCGATGGTCTGGTTGCTGCCGGAAACCCCGACCGAGTGCGAGAACGTTTCCACCGCAGGGTCGGCGGCGACGATTTCCGCCATTGCCAGGTGTTTTTTCACCATGTCGCCGTAGGAAATATCGGCAGCGGCTTCGGTGGTGCCGAGGACGAAACCGGTGTCCTGGATCGGGAAGAAACCTTTCGGGATCAGAATGTACCCGGCAACGGCCAGGCCGAGTGACAGGCAGAACACGCCGATCATCAAGCGCTGATGGGCGAGGGCGCGGCGCAGGCCTTTTTCGTACCCTGCCAGCAGACGCTCGCCAAAGCCCGGTTTGTCGTGGGCATGGTGCACCGGCGCGCGCATGAACAGCGCGGCCATCGTCGGCGCCAGGGTCAGTGATACCACCACGGAAATCAGGATGGTCGAGGTGGCGGTCAGGGCGAATTCCTTGAACAACCGCCCGACCACGCCACCCATGAACAGCAGCGGGATGAACGCCGCCACCAGCGAAAAGCTGATCGAGACAACGGTGAAGCCGATCTCGCCCGCGCCCTTGATCGCCGCTTCGCGCATGCCGTCGCCGGCCTCCAGGTGCCGGTGAATGTTTTCCACCACCACGATCGCATCGTCGACCACAAAGCCCACGGCCACCACGATCGCCACCAGCGTCAGGTTGTTCAGGCTGAATCCCATGACGTACATCAGCGCAAAGCTGGCGGTCAGCGAAACCCCCAGCACCGCCGAGACGATCAAGGTTGCCGACAACTGGCGCAGGAACAACGCCATCACCGCCACCACCAGCATGATTGCAATCAGCAGGGTGATTTCCACTTCATGCAGCGAGGCACGGATGGTCTGGGTGCGGTCGATCAGCGTCTTGACCTGCACCGAGGCGGGGAGCATTGCTTCCAGCGCCGGCAAGGCGGCCTGAATGCGGTCCACGGTTTCGACGATGTTGGCCCCCGGCTGGCGGAAGATCACCAGGTTGACCCCCGGTTGCGTGCCCGCCCAAGCCTGGACGTAGGCATCTTCCGAACCGTTGACGACCTTGGCGACATCGCGCAGATGAACCGGTGCACCACCCTTGTAGGAAACAATCAGCTGGCTGTAGTCCTCCGGGTGGAACAACTGGTCGTTGGTGGACAGGGTCGAGATGCTCGACTCCCCGTACAGCGCACCCTTGGCCAGGTTGAGGCTGGTCTGCTGGATCGCCAGGCGGATGTCGGCAAGGGTCAGGCCGATGGCCGCGAGTTTGTCCGCCGAAACCTGGACGCGAATCGCCGGACGCTGCTGACCGGTGATGGCGACCTGGCCTACACCGTCGACCTGACTGAGCTGACGGGCCAACAGGGTTTCCGTCAGGTCGCTGAGCTCCGGGCCGGGCATCAGCGAGGAATTGACGCTGAGGATCAGCACCGGGCTGTCGGCCGGGTTGACCTTGCGCCAGGTCGGCAGGTTCGGCATGTCCTTGGGCAGCTTGCCCGCGGCAGTGTTGATCGCCGCCTGCACTTCCTGGGCGGCGGTGTCGATGCTCTTGTCGAGGGTGAATTGCAGGGTCAGGTTGGTCGAGCCCAGTGCACTGCTCGAGGTCATCTGGGTCACGCCGGGAATGGCGCTGAATTGCACTTCAAGGGGCGTGGCCACCGAGGAAGCCATGGTTTCCGGGCTGGCGCCGGGCAGTTGCGCGGCCACCTGGATGGTCGGGAACTCTGCTTCCGGCAACGGCGCTACCGGCAGGCGCGGAAACGCAATGACGCCCAGCAGTACCAGGGCGAACGTCAGCAATACCGTGGCCACCGGATGGTCGATGCACCAGGCGGATACCGAACCGTGGCCCTTCATTGCGCCGCCTCCGATTGCACCACTTGCGACGGCTCGGTCAGTACTTGCACGGTGGCGCCGGGCTTGAGCCGCGACTGACCATCGCTGACCAGCACATCACCGGGCTTCACGCCTTTGATGATGTCCTGGCCGCTGCCTTGATAGACCATCTGCACCTGCACGGCTTCAACTTTGTCGCCATTGACCCGGTACACGAAGTGCTGGTCCAGGCCGCGTTGTACGACGGTCGGCGGCACCACCAGCGCATCTTTGTCCAGGGCTGTCTGAATCTTTACCGTCACCAGCAGCCCCGGCCAAAGCTTCTGCCCAGGATTGTCGAATTCGGCCTTGGCGCGGATGGTGCCGGTGTTGGCGTTGATCTGGTTGTCGATCAGGGTCAGGTGACCTTCGCCGAGCAGGTTGCCGGTTTCGCCGTCGGTGTCGGCGCCGATGTAGGCCTTGACCTGGGCGTGCTGTGGGTCGTTGATCAGGCCCTGCAAGGTCGGCAGCATTTGCTGCGGCAGGGAAAATTCCACGGAGATGGGGTCGATCTGGGTCACGGTGAACAGGCCCTGGACGTCGCTCATGCGCAGGAAGTTGCCTTCGTCGACGGTGCGAATACCGACACGGCCGCTGACCGGGGAGTGTATTTGCGTGTAGGAAAGCTGTACTTCGGCGGAATCAATCGAGGCCTGGTTGCCTTGGGCGGTGGCCTTGAGTTGGTTGACCAGAGCCTGTTGCTGATCGTAGGTCTGCTTGGATACCCCGTCGTCGACGCTGAGCAGTTTGTAGCGCTTGAGGTTGACCAGCGCCACTTGCAGTTGCGCCTGGTTTTCGCCCAGTTGTGCCCGGGCCTGGTCGAGACTGGCGCGGATCGACCGGTCGTCGATGGTGGCCAGCAGGTCGCCTTTTTTCACCAGTTGGCCTTCCTTGACCATGATTTTGGTGAGTATGCCGTCGATTTGTGGGCGGACCACGACGCTGTGCAGGGACAGCACCGAACCGATGCCGCTGACGTAGCGCGGCACGTCTTTTTCTGCCACGGCGACCACTCGCACGGGGATGGCGCTGGGGGCGGCGAGCTTGGCTTTGGCCGGTTTGGCGGCATACCACAGGCCCAGCGCTGCCAGGACGATCAGAAGGGCGACGAGCAGGGCGGGTTTTTTCTGGATTCGCATGCGAGTGGGGCGCCGGGGCTGGGTGGTCGGTAGGTCGGTGGGTATTTTCCTTTATAAACCTGTTTGCCGGTCAGGAGGGTGACGGCTAACTGACGGCGCTGTCAGTTTGCGCCTTGGCGGCCTCTGGGCCGGCCATGTTCTTGGTTGACTGTGTACATATCCGTTTCTTTGGTAACGGCGACTTAGGGTTTCGCCCTTACGGCGACTCACTTTTTTTACAAGCGCCTAAAAAAAGTAAGCAAAAAAACGCTCGCCCCGAACGTCCGGCCCC
>NZ_AKJJ01000033.1:0-42834 GCF_000282395.1 Pseudomonas sp. GM55
GCAAGCTCGCTCCTACAATGGGTCAGCGTTTTTTGTAGGAGCGAGCTCGCGATGGATTCAAGAGCGCCGCGTTCAGCCAGAAAACACGCGTTATCGTTAACGACCATCGCGAGCAAGCTCGCTCCTACAGGTTTACGAAGCCGAACGCACCGCGCCTTGCGCAACATTCGTCGGTTGCAGCTTGAACACGTAGAACAACACCGTCAGCAGCACCAGGAACGCCGGGCCCACATACAGCGCCACACGGGTGTCCGGGAAGTACGCCATCAGGCCGACCACCAGCACCAGGAATGCCAGCGCCAGGTATGAGCTGACCGGGTACAGCCACATGCGGTACTTCAAGCCCGCTCGCTCGCTGGCGCTCAGGCCTTTGCGGAACTTGAGCTGGGCCAGCAGGATCATCACCCAGGTCCAGATCGCACCGAAGGTGGCAATCGCCGTCACCCAGACAAACACTTTCTCAGGCACCAGGTAGTTGAGCAGCACGCCCAGCAACAATGCGCCAATCGACAGCAGCAATGCACGACGCGGCACGCCGTTGTTCGAGGTCTTGGCAAAGCCGGTGGGGGCCTGGCCGTTCTGTGCCAGGCTGTAGAGCATGCGCCCGGTACTGAAGATGCCGCCGTTGCAGGACGACAACGCAGCGGTGATCACCACGAAGTTGATGATGCCAGCGGCAGTCTTGATGCCCAGGCGCTCGAAGGTCATCACGAACGGACTGCCCTGGGTGCCGATTTCATTCCACGGGTAGATCGACAGGATCACGAACAACGCGCCGACGTAGAACAGCAGGATGCGCCAGAACACCGAGCCGATCGCGTTCGGAATGGTCTTCTGCGGGTTCTTCGCTTCACCGGCGGTCAGACCGATCATCTCCACGCCCAGGTAGGCGAACATCACCATCTGCAGGGACATCAACACGCCTTGCACGCCGTTGGGCATGAAGCCGCCATGGGTCCAGAGATTGGAGATGCCCAAGGCAACGCCATCGTTACCGAAACCGAAGGCGATGATGCCGATGCCGCCGAACACCATCGCGATGATGGTGACAATCTTGATCAGGGCAAACCAGAACTCGAACTCACCGAAGGCCTTGACCGCGATCAGGTTGATCGAGCCCATGCTGACCAGCGCCGCCAGCGCCCAGATCCAGCGCGGCACGTCGGGGAACCAGACCCCCATGTACACCGCGACGGCAGTGATTTCCGCGACACAGGTCACCAGCCACAGGAACCAGTAGTTCCAGCCGGTCAGGAAGCCCGCCAACGGGCCGAGGTAGTCTTGGGCGTAACGGCTGAACGAGCCGGCAACCGGGTTGTGCACGGCCATTTCGCCGAGGGCGCGCATGATCACCAGAATCGCCAGACCGCCGATGATGTAGGACAGCATGATGGCCGGACCGGCCATTTCAATGGCCTTGGCCGAACCGAGAAACAGACCGACGCCGATACAGGCACCGAGCGCCATCAGGCGAATATGCCGCTCGCCGAGTTCACGTTTGAGCGGACCGCCCTGAGCGGCCTCGCCTTGGGGCAGGTGATTGCCTACAGGCATGGGGGACATCCTCGTCTTGTTATTGGATATGACCACCGAGTGGCGAAGCGCTGACCGGTTAGCCATCACTTCCCGAACCGGTTCTGCTTCGTGGGCAGAGTCGTCTTGCAGGAAAAATTCGCAAGATCAGTGGGAAAAGCGGCGCCGAGTATTGCACAACAATGGTGCATCGTCATGCCCCTGCCAAAGTCGTACCCCCCTCTGCTAACGCTCTACTTCGGGCATTACAGACCACCATCCCTCTCGGACCATACGACACCTGCGGCGAGGGAGCTCGCCCCCGTTCGGCCGGTCCGCGATCGGGCGAAGCAGTCGAACGGGGGCAAGCCCCCTCGCCACAACCGTTTCAATCAGCCCAATTAACGGGGTGTCCGTGCATCATTTTGCCCTTCACATTTTTTTCACCTTCGCCAACCACCGTCTAAGCTTGAGTCAAGTCCGATCAATCTGCGTGAATGGATCAGTCGACTATGGGCGCTTTGTGGCAAACCGATTCGAGTAAAACCGTGGTTCCGACTGAACGTGAGGATGAAGCGCCTATACCTGAAAAACCCCGTCGTTCCAGGCACGGATGGGGAGCGTTCTGGCTATTGCTGTTGATAATCGCGATTGTCGTGGGGCTGGCGGCTGCGAGGGAAATGCGTACCTCGAGGTTCCAGGCCCGGGAAGTCAGTAAATACGCTGCGTCCTTGAGCTACGAGCTCAAACCCGGCCCCAGCGATGCCATTCGCTATCCTGGCGACGGTCCGTTCGATCGGCGTCTGGGCTACAGCTCGCTGGATGAATTCCTGCCGCGCCTGATCAAGCGCGATTTCGTCATTGAGGCGCAAACCCGCTTTTCTCCGGCGCTGTTGAAGTACAGCGATAAGGGCCTGTTCGTGCCTTATACCGAGAAAATCCAGGCCGGGCTGTCGATCACCGATTGCCGCGCAGCGCCCCTCTACCGGTACAACTATCCGCAGCAGCTTTATTCAACCTTTGCCTCGATCCCGCCCGTGGTGGTCAACAGCCTGTTGTTCATCGAGAACCGCTTCCTGCTGGACCCCAAGCAACCGCTGGCCAACCCGGCGGTGGACTGGCCGCGGTTCGGCATGGCGGCATGGTCCCAGGTGGCCAAAATGTTGCACGTGCCCGGCCAGTCCGCCGGTGGCAGTACCCTGGCCACGCAACTGGAGAAGTACCGGCATTCCCCCGATGGTTTGACGGTCAATGGCGCGGAAAAGATCCGCCAGATGATTTCCGCCACCGTACGCGCCTATCAGGCCGGACCACAAACCCTCGAAGCCCGGCAGAACGTGGTTCGCGACTACCTCAACAGCGTGCCGTTATCAGCCGTACCGGGCCACGGCGAAGTGCATGGCATGGCTGAAGGGTTGCGCGTGTGGTATGGCACCGACTTCAAGCAGGCCAACGAAGCCCTGACCAGCACTGCGACGGATCCAAAAACCATGGCGGAAAAAGGCCTGGCCCTGCGTGAAATGCTGTCGTTGATGATTGCTCAGCGCCGCCCGTCGCATTACTTGACCAAAGGCCATGATGAACTGGCCGAACTCACCGACAGCCATATTCGCCTGCTGGCGCAAAACAATGTGATCGACGCTCAATTCGCCGCCGCCGCCCTGGCCAGCAAAGTGACCTACCGCGACTGGGCCACCCAGCCGACCATTCAACCAATTGAAACCAACAAGGGCATCAGTGTGGCGCGCAGCCGTCTGGCCGGCATGCTCAATCGCCCGCTGTATGACCTCGACCGCCTCGACCTCTCGGCCACCAGTACCCTGCAGGGCGAACTGCAAAGCAAGGCGACCGAGTACCTCAAGCGCCTGGCCGATCCAGTGTTCGCCACGGAGATCGGCTTGATGGGTGAGCGCCTGCTGACGCCCACCAGCACCACTCAGGTGCGCTACAGCTTCACCCTGTTCGAGCTGACCCCCGACGGGTCGCGAGTGCGGGTGCAGACCGACAGCACCGACCAGCCGTTCGACATCAACGAAGGCAGCAAGCTGGAACTGGGCTCCACGGCAAAAATGCGCGTGCTCACCACCTACCTGCAAATCATCGCCGAGCTGTACGACAAATATGCCGGCATGAGCGTGCCGGAACTGAAAAAAGTCGAGATACCGGAGCAGGACCGCCTGAGCCGCTGGGTCGTCGACTATCTGATCCAGAACAAGGACCGCAACCTCTCGACCTTGCTCGGCGCGGCGCTGGACCGCAAGTACTCGGCCAGCCCCGGCGAAGCCTTCTTCACCGGCGGCGGGCTGCACACCTTCCATAACTTCCGCAAGGAAGACAACGGCCGCATGCCTACCTTGCGCGATGCCATTCGCGAGTCGATCAACCTGCCGTTCATTCGCCTGATGCGTGACCTGGTTCGCTATACCACCTACTCCGGCCCGAACAGCAGTGTCGAACTGTTCAAGGACGACCGCGACCCGCGGCGTCAGGAATACCTGGCCTCGTTCGCCGACCGCGAAGGCACTTCGTTCCTGCTCAAGTTCTGGAAGAAGTACAGGAACAAGGACACCCAGGACCGGCTCGAAACCTTCCTCGACAGCATGCGCCCGACCCCGATCCGCATGGCCGCCGTACACCGCTACCTGCTGCCGCAGGCCAGTCAGGAAAGCTTCAACGCCTTCGTGCGCTCGCACCTCACCGGCGCCAAGCTCACGGAAAAACTCACTGACGATCGCCTTCAGCGACTCTATGAAGCCTACGGACCGGGCACCTACGACCTGCCGGACCAGGGCTTCATCGCCAAGGTTCACCCGCTGGACCTGTGGCTGATGGGCTATTTGCTCAATAACCCCGACGCCAAGTGGGGTGAAATCGTCAAAGCCAGCCAGTTCGAACGCCAGGAGGTCTACAGCTGGTTGTTCAAAAGCAGACACAAGGGCGCCCGCGACAGTCGCATCCGCACCATGCTGGAGATCGAGGCGTTCCTCGACATCCACCAGCGCTGGCAGAAAGTCGGCTACCCGTTCGACCACCTGGTGCCGTCGCTGGCGACCGCCATTGGCAGCTCCGGCGACCGCCCGGCAGCGCTGGCGGAGTTGATCGGCACCATCCTCAACGACGGCGTGCGCATGCCGACCCTGCGCATCGACAGCCTGCATTTCGCCGCGAACACGCCCTATGAAACCCAACTGATCAATGACCCGGACGTTGGCAAGCGGGTGATGCCATCCGAGGTCGCCACGGCCATGCGCGAAGCCCTTTCACAAGTGGTGGATGCCGGTACGGCCAAACGCGTGGCCGGCAGCTTCAAGCTACCCGACGGCAGGCCGCTGGCCATGGGCGGCAAAACCGGTACCGGTGACAACCGTATCGAGGCCATCGGTTCCGGTGGGCGGATCCTGAGTTCCAAATCACTCAACCGCACGGCTACATTCGTGTTCTACATCGGCGATAACCATTTCGGCACGCTGACGGCGTTCGTGCCGGGCCGCTCGGCGGAGAGCTTCACCTTCACCTCAGCGTTGCCGGTGCAGGTACTCAAGGGCATGGCACCGATTCTGACGCCGTACCTGCAACCGGGCACCCACACAATGTGCGAGCCAAACGCGAGGACCGCTGTTCGTTGAGCGAGGGTCAACGGTGGAAATGATTGCTGCCAACTATGCATGTTTCACTCGTTGAATCCGGTTTGCTTCACCGTGAACAGATGCAGCGACATTTCGACCTTCCCAATAAACCCGACAAAACCGTTCGCTATGGCGATGGACCCAGTGGACCAACCCGACTCAACTGACGGAGGCTCAACGCACCGACCTTGGAAGCAGGCTCAAGGATTTGATGAACGATTTGCCAATTCCGGAGATCATGGCCTTTGCCCCCCCCTTCGCCCAATATCGGTTCGACGTGTTCCCTGGCGATTTCAAAATGCAGAATCCCAAGCGGCCAACCTGTAAGAAATACACGCAGCAATAAGTAACAAGTCTTAATAAATTAAGTATTGCGTCTTTCATGATTTGGAAGCGTCGCAGACTCTCCGCTGGTCACCTTCTCTTGTAGAGCTATTAAGATATATCTTAAGCTATATCTAAATACGACAGAGAGAAGAGAAAATGAGAGACCCTCATTCCCCCCACCGCGAGCACGGCAACGACCGTGACGGTTTCGAGAAACGTCCCGGCCGCGAACGCGGCGGTCGCGGCCCCCGTGTTTTCGCCCCGGGCGACCTGAAATTGCTGCTGCTGGCATTGATCGCCGAGCAGCCCTGCCACGGCTACGACATGATCCGCCAGATCGAAGGGATGTTCGACGGCGCCTACAGCCCCAGTCCCGGTGTGATCTACCCGACCCTGACGTTCCTGGAAGAAAGCGAAATGATCCAGGGGGATGCCGAAGGCGGCAAAAAGTGCTACAGCGTGACGGCGGCCGGGCGCCAGTCCCTGATCGAGCAAGCCGTTGCCCTTGAAGGTGTGCGGGTGCGCATCGATGTCAGCAAGCGCTCGTTGCGTGGCCACGATCGTCCACCTGAAATTCACGAGGCTGTGCATAACCTGCGCCATGCCCTGCAACTGCACCATGGCCGCTGGAGCCCTGAAGAGATCCGCCGAGTCGCGACCCTGCTCAACAACACCGCCAAGGCCATCGTCGACGGCCCCGCCAATACATCCGTCCAGGAGAAAGCCGAATGACCGAAGTGATCGCGCAAACCATTCACCGTGTCATGCACGAAATCAAACGCCGTCGACTGGAAGTGTTGCGGGTGGTTGACCTGACGCCACGGATGCGCCGCATTACCCTGGGCGGCCCGGAGCTTGCGGGTTTCGTCAGCCTTGGCACGGACGATCACGTCAAACTGCTGTTCCCGCAGAACGCCGAGCAAGCCGCAGCACTGGAAACCCTGGTGCTGGGCGCCGGCAAGGACAACGGGCCGATGCCGGCCATGCGTGACTACACGCCACGCCGCTACGACCTGAACACGCTGGAACTGGACATCGATTTCGTGCTGCACGGCGACGGCCCGGCCTCGACCTGGGCAGAACAGGCCAGACCTGGCCAGTTTCTGCACATCGCCGGGCCCCGTGGCTCGATGATCGTGCAGGACATCTTCGACAGCTACCTGCTGATCGGCGATGAGACCGCCCTGCCCGCCATCGCCCGCCGTCTCGAAGGGCTGGCGGCCAATCGCCGGGCGTTGGTGATTGTCGAAGTGGAGAACGGCAAGGAGCAGCAAGCGCTGCAGAGCGCTGCCGAAGTCAATGTGATCTGGGTGCTGCGCGAAGGTGGCAAGGACCATTTGCTGAGCACTGTGCGTCAGATCCAGGTTCCTGCAGGCAGCTTGTATGCCTGGGTCGCGACCGAGAGCAAGGTGTCGCGGCAGATTCGCCGCGTGCTGCTCGATGAGCATGGGCTGGACGAGCAGTTCGTCAAGGCGGTGGGGTACTGGCGGCTGGATGACAGCGACGATGAATGACCGAGGCCGACACCCGTTGCTACAAAGCTCTTGCGGCGCGCCAGCGATCCAGTCCGATCACCAACAGGGCAATCAGTAAAAACCCTACCAACAATCCCCCGGCATTGATGAACACCTGTGGATAACCCAGCTTTTCCACATCGATGAACGGATACGGATAGGTCGCCAGCAAATGCCCGCGCAACAACGCATACGCGAAGTACAGCAGCGGATAAATCGCCCACAACGCGATGTGCCCCAAGCGCAAACGGCCCTTGGGCACACAGCACCACCAGTAGATCAGAAACAGCGTCGGCATGACGTCGTGCATCAGCTCATCGGCCAGCCACTGCCATCCCTCGGGATGCCATAAATGGCGCAGCAACAGGCTGTAGGCCAAGCCGACCACGGCGATGCTCACCGCCACTCCACTGCTGACCGACGGTTGTAAAAACCAGCGGCGCGCGGCCGATTCGCGGGACGTCGTTTCACAGGTCAGCACGGTTGCCACCAGCGTATTGCTGAGCACGGTGAAATAGCTGAAGAAGCTCACCAGCCCGCCTGTCAAACTGGCTGCCAGCGTCCAGCGCGAGTAGAAAATCAGGTACAGCTGAATACTCAATCCTGCCCAGCCAAGGAAGGCAGCGATGGCGACGAAACGACGCCGCGCGACTGACGGGATGAACATGTCAGAGCGGACGCTTGGTGCGCATCAGTTTCACGTAGAGGCGCTCGACTTTCTCCCGCGCCCACGGGGTCTTACGCAGGAACGTCAGGCTCGACTTGATGCTCGGGTCACTCTTGAAGCAGCGGATATCGATGCGCTCGGCCAGCCCCGACCACTCGTAGTGTTCAACCAGGGCGTTGAGGATTTGCTCCAGGGTTACGCCGTGCAGCGGGTCGTGGTTCTGTTCGGTCATGCCGGGCCTTCAGCGATGTAGGGGTAGGAAGCCGCGCACCTTAGCCGAGGGCTTCGTTGGGGGGAAGCGGTCTGTTAAATGTAGGTGATCCCGGGATTCCGGGATTCTGGGATTCTGGGATTCTGTAGGAGCGAGCTTGCTCGCGAAAAACGCAACGACACCGCTGGGTATCTGGTTTGACGCGTTATCGTTCACGACCATCGCGAGCGAGCTCGCTCCTACAGGGGGAACACTGTTACCAAAATTGAAAGGCTGCATGTCAGCAAAAGCCCTTTCTCTATTTGTAACGGAACATTATCCTTGCGCACGCTTTAGCTGAAACGCTTCTGCCAGTCACTTCTTCCGCTCATCCCCCAGAAAAAGATCAAGAATTTCTTCTCTATGCCTGATTTGCGAACTTCGAAAGACAGCGCTGTCTTCATGACTGTCTCTTGCCACAACATCCTCAACCTGATCGGTGGATTCACCGCATTCGGCCTCGCCAGCTGTGTCCAGGCCGCTCCGGCATTCGATAGCGACTCCCCGTGGATGCTCGGCGACTGGAACGGCACTCGCACTGAACTTGCGGAAAAAGGCTACGACTTCAAAGTCGATTACACCGGCGAGATGGGCAGCAATCTGCACGGCGGCTACGACCACGACCGCACGGCCCGCTACAGCGACCAGTTCGGTCTTGGCACCCATCTGGACTTGCAGAAGATCCTCGGCTGGGACGATGCCGAATTTCAGCTGACCATCACCGAACGCAGCGGCAACAACATCAGCAACGACCGCATCAACGATCCACGCGTCGGTGGCTTCACCTCGGCCCAGGAAGTCTGGGGACGTGGCCAGACCTGGCGCCTGACGCAGATGTGGTATCAGCAGAAGTTCTTCGATCAGAGCCTCGACATCAAGGTCGGCCGTTTCGGCGAAGGCGAAGATTTCAACAGCTTTCCCTGCGACTTCCAGAACCTGGCGTTCTGCGGTTCCCAGGTCGGCAACTGGGCGGGCGACATCTGGTACAACTGGCCGGTCAGCCAGTGGGCGATGCGGGTCAAATATCACCTGACACCCGAGTTGTACGCGCAGATTGGCGCGTATGAGCAAAACCCGTCGAACCTGGATCGCGGCAATGGCTTCAAGCTCAGCGGCAGCGGCACCCAGGGCGCGGTCCTGCCGGTGGAGCTGGTGTGGACACCGAAGCTCAACGGCCTGCCGGGCGAATACCGCGCCGGTTACTACTACAGCAGCGCCAACGCCACCGACGTCTTCAAGGACAGCAATGGCCAGCCCGCCGCCCTGAGCGGCGAGGCCTACCGCAGCGCCTCGAGCAAACACGGCGTGTGGCTGGGCCTTCAACAGCAAGTCACCAGCCTCGCCAGCGACCACTCCCGCGGCTTGAGCCTGTTCGCCAATGGCACGATGCACGACAAGAAAACCAACGCCATCGACAACTACGTCCAGGCCGGCCTTGTCTACAAAGGCCCGTTCGATGCCCGCGCCAAGGACGACATCGGTTTCGCCATGGCCCGCGTGCACGTCAACCCGGCCTTCCGCAAAAACGCCGAGGCGACCAACCAGGCCCGTGCCGTCTTCGACTTCGACGACCCAGCCTTCCTGCCCCCGCAGGACACCGAATACAGCGCCGAACTCTATTACGGCGTGCACGTTACGAATTGGCTGACCGTGCGCCCGAACCTGCAATACATCCGCCATCCCGGTGGCGTTGACCAGGTCGATGACGCGCTGATTGGCGGGATCAAGATCCAGTCGTCGTTCTGAGCCACACCAAAAAACCTGTAGGAGCTGGCTTGCCAGCGAAGCGATGTGTCAGTCAGTACAGATGTCGCCTGACACACCGTTTTCGCTGGCAAGCCAGCTCCTACAAGGGAATGCAGCGCCCCAACAGTTTTTACATGAACCATGCCCGCTCAGGATCGTCATCTACAGTGAACTTGCGCGGGACTACTTGAAACGTCACGGAGAATCACACTATGAGCACTGATGGTGCCTTGGGCCGAGGCCGGCTGCTGCCGACCCTGCTCGGCATACTGCTTCTGCTAATGGGCCTGGCCATGCTGGCCGGGGGGATCAAGCTGAGCATGCTCGGCGGCTCGCTGTATTACCTGCTGGCCGGTATCGGCATCGCGCTGAGCGGCGTCCTGCTGATCGCCGCCCGCCGCGCCGCGCTGGGCCTGTACGCCCTGGTGCTGTTCGCCAGTACCGTTTGGGCGCTGTGGGAAGTGGGCCTGGACTGGTGGCAACTGGTGCCGCGCCTGGCGTTGTGGTTCGCCCTCGGCGTGGTGATGCTGCTGCCGTGGTTCCGTCGCCCATTGCTGATCAACGGCCCTGCCCCCATGGGCACTGGCGCCTTGAGCGTGGCCGTGGTCCTGGCCGGTGTCACTGCCGTGGCCAGCCAGTTCACCCATCCGGGCGAGACCTTCGGCGAGTTGGGCCGTGACTCGGCTGACATGACCAGCGCAGCGCCACAAATGCCTGACGGAGACTGGCAGGCCTATGGCCGCAGCGAGTTCGGTGACCGCTACTCGCCACTCAAGCAGATCACCCCGATTAACGTCGGCAAGCTGCAAGAAGCCTGGCGTATCCAGACCGGCGATCTGCCAACCGCCGATGACCCGGTGGAACTGACCAACGAAAACACCCCGCTCAAGGCCAACGGCATGCTCTATGCCTGCACCGCCCATAGCAAGGTGCTGGCGCTGGACCCGGACACCGGCAAGGAACTGTGGCGTTTCGACCCGCAGATCAAGAGCCCGGTGGGCTTCAAGGGCTTCGCCCACATGACCTGCCGTGGCGTGTCGTACTACGACGAAGCCGCTTACGCCAAATCTGAAACCGCTGCGACCGCCGTCATCTCCGAGGCCGGCAAAGCCGTTGCCCAGGCTTGCCCGCGTCGTCTGTACCTGCCAACCGCTGATGCACGCCTGATCGCCCTCAATGCTGACACCGGCAAGGTCTGCGAAGGCTTCGGCACCAACGGTGTGGTTGACCTGACTCAAGGCATCGGCCCGTTCACCGCCGGCGGCTACTACTCCACCTCGCCAGCCGCAATCACCCGCGATCTGGTGATCATGGGCGGCCACGTCACCGACAACGAATCGACCAACGAGCCGTCCGGCGTGATCCGCGCCTACGACGTGCGCGACGGTCATCTGGTATGGAACTGGGACAGTAACAACCCGGACGCCACCGAACCGTTGGCCCCGGGTCAGACCTACAGCCGCAACTCGGCGAACATGTGGTCGCTGGCCAGCGTCGACGAAAAACTTGGCATGGTCTACCTGCCACTGGGCAACCAGACCCCAGACCAGTGGGGTGCTGACCGCACTCCAGGCGCCGAGAAATTCAGCGCCGGCCTGGTCGCCCTGGACCTCGCTACCGGCAAGGTACGCTGGAACTACCAGTTCACCCACCACGACCTGTGGGACATGGACGTTGGCAGCCAGCCAACCCTGCTCGACATGAAAACCGCCGACGGTGTGAAACCTGCGCTGATCGCCCCGACCAAACAGGGCAGCCTGTATGTCCTCGACCGTCGTGACGGCACGCCGATCATCCCGATCAAGGAAATCCCGGTTCCGCAAGGCGCCGTGAAAGGCGACCACACTGCCCCGACCCAGGCCCGTTCGGACCTGAACCTGCTGGCCCCGGAACTGACCGAAAAAGCCATGTGGGGCGCCAGCCCGTTTGACCAGATGCTGTGCCGCATCCAGTTCAAGGAGCTGCGTTACGAAGGTCAGTACACCCCGCCGTCGGAACAGGGCAGCCTGATCTATCCGGGTAACGTCGGCGTCTTCAACTGGGGCGGCGTTTCGGTCGACCCGGTTCGCCAGATGCTGTTCACCAGCCCGAACTACATGGCCTTCGTCTCGAAAATGGTGCCTCGCGCCGAAGTCGCGGCCGGCAGCAAGCGCGAGAGCGAAACCGCGGGCGTGCAACCGAACACGGGCGCACCTTACGCGGTGATCATGCACCCGTTCATGTCGCCGTTCGGCGTACCGTGCCAGGCTCCGGCCTGGGGCTACGTGGCCGGCATCGACCTGACCACCGGCAAAGTCGTGTGGAAACGCAAGAACGGCACCAGCCGCGACAGCTCGCCAATTCCTGTCGGCATGAACCTCGGCGTGCCAAGCATGGGCGGCTCGATCGTCACCGCCGGCGGCGTCGGCTTCCTCAGCGGCACCCTGGACCAGTACCTGCGCGCCTACGACGTCAACAACGGCAAAGAGCTGTGGAAAGCTCGCCTGCCGGCTGGCGGCCAGGCTACGCCGATGACCTACACCGGCAAGGACGGCAAGCAGTACGTGCTGCTGGTCGTCGGTGGCCACGGCT
Source organism: Pseudomonas sp. GM55 (assembly GCF_000282395.1). Taxonomy (NCBI): domain Bacteria; kingdom Pseudomonadati; phylum Pseudomonadota; class Gammaproteobacteria; order Pseudomonadales; family Pseudomonadaceae; genus Pseudomonas; species Pseudomonas sp. GM55. The sequence goes on from NZ_AKJJ01000033.1 coordinate 12,214, forward strand.
CACTGGGCACCAAGATGGGTGACTATGTGATTGCGTACAAACTGTCTGAATAAGTTTCAACGGCAGTAAAAATCAAAGGCGACTTCCTCACAGGAGTCGCCTTTTTTGTAGACGTAAACTTTGCAACACCACAATCCCTGTGGGAGCGGGCTTGCCCGCGAATGCAGTGTGTCAGTCGATGCAAATGTTGTCTGGCACACCGCTATCGCGGGCAAGCCCGCTCCCACAGGGGATAGTGTCGCCGCGAAATCCAGCTAACCTGTCTCTGCGCTGAACACGTCTTCGAAACACCGCTTCGCAGAAAATGACCGTTGAAACCACCGCCAACCTGCCCCATCTAAGACCCATACCCATTGCGCAGGTGCCCCCATGAGCGACCAGCAGGAATTCCCCGAAAACCCGAGCGAATACGCAGACCCGGAAAACGCACCGCACCACACCGCTGGCAAAGGCCTGGCCCTGCCCGGCCAGAACCTGCCGGACAAGGTCTACATCATCCCGATCCACAACCGACCGTTTTTCCCGGCCCAGGTGCTGCCAGTCATCGTCAACGAAGAGCCGTGGGCCGAGACGCTCGACCTGGTGGCCAAGTCCGGGCACCACTCCCTGGCGCTGTTCTACATGGACTCGCCCCAGGAAGACCCGCGCCACTTCGACACCTCGGCCCTGCCGCTCTACGGCACCCTGGTCAAGGTGCACCACGCCAGCCGCGAAAACGGCAAGCTGCAGTTCGTCGCCCAGGGCCTGACCCGTGTGCGTCTGAAGACCTGGCTCAAGCATCACCGCCCGCCGTACCTGGTGGAAGTCGAATACCCGCACCAGCCCACCGAGCCGACCGACGAGGTCAAGGCCTACGGCATGGCGCTGATCAATGCGATCAAGGAACTGCTGCCGCTCAACCCGCTGTACAGCGAAGAGCTGAAGAACTACCTCAATCGCTTCAGCCCCAACGACCCGTCGCCGCTGACCGATTTCGCCGCCGCGCTAACCTCGGCCACCGGTAGCGAACTGCAGGAAGTGCTCGACTGCGTGCCGATGCTCAAGCGCATGGAAAAAGTCCTGCCGATGCTGCGCAAGGAAGTCGAGGTCGCGCGCCTGCAAAAAGAGATTTCCGCCGAAGTTAACCGCAAGATCGGTGAACATCAGCGCGAGTTCTTCCTCAAGGAACAACTCAAGGTCATCCAGCAGGAGCTGGGCCTGACCAAGGACGACCGCAGCGCCGACCTTGAACAGTTCGAGCAACGGCTGACCGGCAAGGTGCTGTCGTCACAAGCGCAAAAGCGCATCGAAGAAGAGATGACCAAGCTGTCGGTGCTGGAAACCGGCTCGCCCGAGTACGCAGTCACCCGCAATTACCTCGACTGGGCGACCTCCGTGCCGTGGGGCGTCTACGGCGAGGACAAACTCGACCTCAGGCATGCGCGCAAGGTGCTGGACAAACATCACGCCGGCCTCGACGACATCAAGGACCGTATCCTCGAATTCCTCGCGGTCGGGGCCTACAAAGGCGAGATCAGCGGTTCCATCGTATTGCTGGTCGGTCCGCCGGGCGTGGGCAAGACCAGCGTCGGCAAATCCATCGCCGAATCCCTGGGCCGGCCGTTCTATCGTTTCAGCCTTGGCGGCATGCGCGACGAAGCCGAGATCAAGGGCCACCGCCGCACCTACATCGGCGCGCAGCCGGGCAAACTGGTCCAGGCGTTGAAAGACGTCGAAGTGATGAACCCGGTGATCATGCTCGACGAGATCGACAAGATGGGCCAGAGCTACCAGGGCGACCCGGCCTCGGCGCTGCTGGAAACCCTCGATCCGGAGCAGAACGTCGAATTCCTCGACCACTATCTGGACCTGCGTCTGGACCTGTCGAAAGTGTTGTTCGTGTGCACCGCCAACACCCTCGATTCGATCCCCGGCCCGCTGCTGGACCGAATGGAAGTGATCCGCCTGTCGGGTTACATCACCCAGGAAAAAGTTGCCATCGCCAAACGTCACCTGTGGCCCAAGCAGCTTGAGAAAGCCGGTGTATCCAAGAGCAGCCTGAGCATCAGCGACAGCGCGCTCAAGGCGTTGATCGATGGTTATGCCCGTGAATCTGGCGTGCGCCAGCTGGAAAAAAACCTCGGCAAACTGGTGCGCAAGGCGGTGATGAAACTGCTCGACGAGCCGCAGGCCGTGATCAAGCTCGGGCCGAAAGACCTGGAGGCCTCCCTCGGCAAACCGGTGTTCCGCAACGAGCAGGTGCTGGCGGGTGTCGGCGTGATCACCGGACTGGCCTGGACCAGCATGGGCGGCGCGACCCTGCCAATCGAAGCCACGCGGATTCATACGCTCAATCGTGGCTTCAAGCTCACCGGACAACTGGGTGACGTGATGAAAGAGTCCGCGGAAATCGCCTACAGCTACGTCAGTTCCCATCTGAAGTTGTTCGGTGGCGATCCGAAGTTCTTCGACGAAGCCTTCGTCCACCTGCACGTGCCGGAAGGCGCCACGCCGAAGGACGGCCCGAGCGCCGGCGTGACCATGGCCAGCGCCCTGCTATCGCTGGCGCGCAACCAACTGCCGAAAAAAGGCGTGGCCATGACCGGCGAACTGACGCTGACCGGGCATGTATTGCCGATTGGCGGGGTGCGGGAAAAAGTGATTGCAGCGCGGCGGCAGAAGATTTTCGAGCTGATTCTGCCGGAGGCCAACCGCGGCAACTTTGAGGAATTGCCCGAATATCTGAAGGAAGGCATTACCGTACACTTCGCCAAGCGCTTTGCGGATGTGGCGAAGGTGTTGTTCTGACAGTCATGTAGCGCCAGTACCACCGCTTTCGCTGGCAAGCCAGCTCCTACAGTGGTCGGCAGTGTTCACAAAATCTGTGTTCACTGCAAAACCCTGTAGGAGCTGGCTTGCCAGCGAAAGCGTCAGTCCTGGCACTGCAGCCCTTGGCTGGCTGTCGCACATTGTCTCATCTCGGTTATGCTCGCCGTTCGTCGTGAACGCCGGAGCCACTGACCTCATGTCCCCCATTCGCCTGCTTGTCCCCCTAGCCCTCGCCTTGCTGGCCGCGTGTGCCACGCAACCGAAACAAAACGTGACCGTGGAAAAACAAAGCGAATGTCCGGTGAAACTCACCAACGGACAAAACCTGATCCTGACCCTGCCGAGCAATCCGACCACGGGCTATCGCTGGGCGATCCAGGATTCGGCCGGCGGCGTCTTGCACGCCCTGGGGCCGGAGGTTTATCGAAACCCGGAGGATGCCGGCATCGTCGGTGCGGCCGGGGTCTCGACCTGGCGCTTTCAGGCGTTTGCGACCGGCACCGGGCGTTTGCGTCTGACCTCGCAACAGCCATGGGCGCCGGAAGTGCTGCCGGTGGAATCCTTCGACTGCGCGATCTCGGTTAACTGACCGTGGGCTGGCTGATTCTGTCGCTGATGGGCGCGGTGACCTTTCTTTATGGCCTGAGCGTGCATGCCTCTCTTCTGTGCCTGCTGGTCAAGCCACTGCCGGTGCTGGCCCTGCTCGGGTGGTTGCATGACGCACCGCCCGGCGAATATCGGCGCTGGATCAGCCTGGGCTTGATCTTCTCTCTGTTCGGCGACGTATTGCTGGCGTGGCCGGGGGACTTGTTCGTGTTCGGCCTCGGCGCATTTCTGGTCGCCCACCTGGCCTATCTGAAAGCCTACCTCAGCGATTGCCGGCGTCCGGCGTTGCTGCCGCTGGTCATTGCCCTCGGTGTCGGCGCGCTATTGCTGGGGATTCTGATTGCCCACGGGCTGGGCCCGTTGCTGATCCCGGTGATCGTCTACGGCCTGGCGATCAGCGCCATGCTGTGGCGCGCCCTCGCGCGGCTCGGCACCGACGCGCCCAAGCGTTCGGCACTGCTGGCGGCCGCCGGTGCGGTGGCGTTTGTGTTTTCCGACAGTGTGATTGGCATCAGCCGTTTCGTGGTGCCGTTCGATGCGGCGCCTTACGTGATCATCCTCAGCTATTGGCTGGGGCAATGGGGGATCACCGCGTCGGCGTTTGGCACAAAACCGCGCTGAGTTCTTCGCGAGCAGGCTCGCTCCCACAGGTACAGCGCAATCCTTGTGGGAGCGAGCCTGCTCGCGAAAGCAATCTCACTGCCAACGAAGAATCCGGACCTGCCCGCCGGTTTATCAGACAACCCGCGCATCAGCGCGCCAACTTGGCTAAAATGCCGGCCTTTTCCACCTACACCGCTGGAACCGCCGTGAGCAAAGAACCCGATCGCCTTTTCGCCCAGCCTCTGGCCCAGGTGCCTGACTTCGCCTTTAACGAGGACGTGGTGCGGGTGTTCCCGGACATGATCAAGCGCTCGGTGCCGGGCTATCCGACCATTGTCGAAAACCTCGGCGTGCTCGCCGCGCAGTTCGCCCAGCCCAACAGTGTGCTTTACGACCTGGGCTCGTCGCTGGGTGCCGTGACCCAAGCCCTGCGCCGGCACGTGCGCACCGACGGCTGCCGGGTGATCGCTGTGGACAACTCGGCGGCGATGGTCGAACGCTGCCGCGAGTACCTCAACGGGCAGGATTCGATGTTCCAGGAGCTGCTGCCGGTCGAGGTGATCGAAGGCGACATCCTCGCCCTGCCATTTCAGCCCGCTTCGGTGGTGGCACTGAACTTCACCCTGCAATTCATCGCCCCGGACCAGCGTACCGCGCTGCTGACGCGTATCCGCCAATCGCTGCTGCCCGGTGGCGCGCTGATCCTCTCGGAAAAGCTGCGCTTCAACGATGCCGAAGAACACGCGTTGCTGACCGACCTGCACGTGGCGTTCAAGCGCGCCAACGGCTACAGCGAGCTGGAAATCGCCCAGAAGCGCAGCGCCATCGAAAACGTCATGAAGCCCGACAGCCTCGAAGAACACCGCGAACGCCTGCTGGCCGCCGGGTTCTCGAAAGTCGTGCCGTGGTTCCAGTGTCTTAACTTTGCCTCGTTGATTGCCTTGCCATGATTGATCTGTCCCCCCTCGCCCGCCGTCTGGCTGGTACTCCGCTGGCCGAATGGGCCAACACCCTGCAAGCGCAACTCGACAGGAAAATGGAAAAAGGTCATGGCGACCTGGAGCGCTGGCAAAGCGCGCTGGACGCCCTGCCGCAGATCCAGCCAAGTGAAGTCGATTTGCTCAACGGCTTGAAGCTGGACACCGATTGCGACGACGCGACCCGTGCGCAAATGCGTACCGCGTTGATGGGCCTGTCGCCATGGCGCAAGGGGCCGTTCGATCTGTTCGGCGTGCACGTCGACACCGAATGGCGTTCGGACTGGAAATGGTCACGGGTCGCCCCGCATCTGGATCTGAAAGGCAAGCGCATCCTCGATGTCGGCTGCGGCAACGGCTATTACATGTGGCGCATGCTTGGCGCCGGCGCGGACAGCGTGATCGGCGTCGACCCGAACTGGCTGTTCTTCTGCCAGTTCCAAGCCGTGCAACGTTACCTGTCCGAACCGAACGCCTGGCACCTGCCCTTCCCCTTCGAAGACCTGCCGCCGAACCTCGAAGGTTTCGACACGGTATTTTCCATGGGCGTGTTCTACCACCGTCGCTCGCCCATCGAGCATTTGCTGGCGTTGAAGGATTGCCTGGTCAAGGGCGGTGAGCTGGTGCTGGAAACCCTGGTGGTCGAAGGCGATAAACACCAGGTACTGGTGCCGGAAGACCGTTACGCGCAGATGCGCAACGTGTGGTTCCTGCCATCGGTGCCGGCGCTGGAATTGTGGCTGCGTCGCGCCGGGTTCACGGATGTGAAATGCGTGGATGTGAGTACTACCACCGTCGAGGAACAGCGCGGGACGGAGTGGATGAAGTATCAGTCGCTCAGTGACTTCCTCGATCCCGAGGATCACAGCAAGACCGTTGAAGGTTTGCCGGCGCCGATGCGCGCCGTCATTGTCGCCAGAAAGTAACGCAAGAGCCTGTAGGAGCGAGCATGCTCGCGATGGTGTGTCAGTCGACACCGATCAACCTGACACTCCATCGCGAGCATGCTCGCTCCTACAGAGGTTCGGTGTTTAGTCTGAGGGTTTGCCGCGCCGGGCCTTGAAGAACTCGCTCAGCACCGCCCCGCACTCCTCCGCCAACACCCCGCCTTCATACAGCACCCGGTGATTCAAGAAGCCCTGGGTAAAGAACTGCCCCTGGCTCTGCACAATCCCGGCTTTCGGCTCCAGCGCGCCGTACACCACCCGAGCAATCCGCGAGTGCACGATCAGGCCCGCGCACATGCTGCACGGCTCCAGGGTCACGTACAGCGTGCTGCCTGGCAGGCGATAGTTGCTAACGGCCTGGGCAGCGGCGCGGATGGCAACCATCTCGGCGTGGGCGCTCGGGTCGCTGCCACTGATCGGGCAATTGAAGCCGCGACCGATGATTTCACCGTCCTGCACCAGCACCGCGCCTACCGGTACTTCGCCGAGTGCTGCACCTTGCGCGGCCAAGGCCAGGGCTTCACGCATGAAATCCCGATCACGGCTGCGGTCGATAATGGCGGCGGGGCGAATCTGACGCATCACGCCACCTCGATCGCGGCCATCAGGCCGGTTTCCATGTGGTCGATCACGTGGCAATGGAACATCCACACGCCAGGGTTATCCGCCACCAACGCCACTTGGGCGCGCTCGTTCTTGCCCAGCAGGTAGGTGTCGGTGAAGTATGGAATGATTTTGTGCCGGTTCGAGGCAATGACCTTGAAGCTCATACCGTGCAGGTGGATCGGGTGCTGATACTGAGTCATGTTTTTCAATTCGAAGATGTAGCTCTTGCCCTTTTCGAGCTTGGCAATCGGGCGGTCGGCGCAGGTCTTGTCGGTGATGTCCCAGGCCTTGCCGTTGATCTGCCACAGGCTTGGCGGCTTGCCATTGTCGACATTGACCGACACCGAGCCCACCCATTCGAAATTGAAGTTGAGTTTCTCGGCATTGGCCAGGTCCGGCTCGGCGATCGGGTTGGCCGGCAGTGCCGGCGGCCAGTCGGTTGGCGCGTCGCTATTGGCCACCGAGCGCAAAGTGCCCAGGCGCACCGGGCCGTTGCGCAGGGACAGTTCTTCACCAGCCGGAGGCGCCTTGATTGCCAGGCAAATACGCATGCCGGGGCCGAGCCAGTATTCCTTGCCCAGCGGGCGCGGCTCGATGGGGTTGCCGTCCAGCGCGTAGATCTGCGCTTCGACGCCGGGAATGTTCAGGCGATAAGTCAGGGTGTTATCGAGGTTGAGCAGACGCACTCGGGTGACCTGCCCGGCGGGCAAATCGATCACCGGCTGCGAGACGCCATTGATGGTCGACAGACGCCCCGCCGTGCCGCCACGGGCCGCTTCGCGAGGAATGCTGAACTCGACGAAATTGCCCACCTCGTCGACATGCCAGCTCTTGAGGCTCAAGGTTTTTTCGTATTTGAATCCGGTCGGCTCACGCTCTTCAATGATCAGCGGCCCGACCAACCCACGGCCAAGCTCTTCGCTGCTGTTCACGTGAGGGTGATACCAGTAGCTGCCGGCGTCGAGCACGCGGAATTTGTAGTCGAAATATTCACCCGGCAGCACCGGCAATTGCGAGACGTAAGGCACGCCGTCCATTTCCAGCGGCAGACGGATGCCGTGCCAGTGGATGGTGGTGGCGACCGGGAGATGGTTGATGAAGCGCACCCGCAGCCATTCGCCCTGACGCACGCGCAACTCGGTGCCCGGAGCCGACGGGCCGAAGGCCCAGGCTTCAGTCTTATGCCCCGGCACCAGCTCGACGTCCAGCGGTGCGGCAATCAGTTCATAGTCGTGACCGGCATCTGCGTCGGCCATCTTGCCCAGCCAGTAGCGCGACGCACCACCGGCGCCCACGCCAACGACAACAAGACCGGCCAGGCCACCGAGGATTTGGCGACGGGTAAACGACATGAACTCAACTACCTCACGAATCAGCAACAGGCCCACGGCCCGCAAAAGGCGAATACGATACACCCGCAGTTGTGAAAGAAACAGCAAAGCGGGCGCGACGGCAGGCCACAGGATGGACCCGCAGCAATGAAAAAAGCCGTGTGAACTCACGTTCACACGGCTTTTCATCCAGCGATCAAACCCTCAGGGCTGGCGCGGGATCATTCCCACTCAATGGTCGCAGGCGGCTTGCTCGACACGTCGTAGGTGACGCGGGAGATGCCTTCGATTTCATTGATGATGCGGCCGGATACGGTTTCCAGCAGTTCGTAAGGCAGGTGTGCCCAACGCGCGGTCATGAAGTCGATGGTTTCCACGGCACGCAGGGCCACGACCCAGGCGTAACGACGGCCATCACCGACCACGCCAACCGATTTAACCGGCTGGAACACCACGAATGCCTGGCTGACCTTGTGGTACCAGTCGGCCTTGCGCAGTTCTTCGATGAAGATGTGGTCGGCACGACGCAGCAGGTCGGCGTATTCCTTCTTCACTTCACCGAGGATACGCACGCCCAGGCCCGGGCCCGGGAACGGGTGACGGTAGACCATGTCGTACGGCAGGCCCAGTTCCAGACCCAGACGACGGACTTCGTCCTTGAACAGTTCGCGCAGTGGCTCGACCAGTTTCAGGTTCATTTCTTCCGGCAGGCCGCCCACGTTGTGGTGCGACTTGATCACGTGGGCCTTGCCGCTTTTCGCGCCAGCCGACTCGATCACGTCCGGGTAGATGGTGCCCTGGGCCAGGTACTTGATGTTGTCCAGCTTGCAGGATTCGGCATCGAACACGTCGATGAAGGTACGGCCGATGATCTTGCGCTTCTTCTCAGGGTCAGCTTCGCCGGCCAGGTTGTTGAGGAACTGGTCCTCGGCGTTGGCGCGGATCACCTTGACGCCCATGTTCTCGGCGAACATGGCCATCACTTGCTCGCCTTCGTGCAGACGCAGCAGGCCGTTGTCGACGAACACGCAAGTCAGTTGGTCGCCGATGGCTTTGTGCAGCAGCGCGGCAACGACCGAGGAGTCCACGCCGCCAGACAGGCCGAGCAGCACGTTGTCGGTACCGACCTGGGCACGAACCTGGGCGATGGCGTCTTCAGCGATCTTCGACGGGGTCCACAGTGCTTCGCACTCGCAGATGTCGAGGATGAAGCGCGACAGGATGCGACCGCCCTGCTTGGTGTGGGTCACTTCCGGGTGGAACTGCACGCCGTAGTAACGACGCTCGTCGCTGAACATGCCGGCAATCGGGCAGCTCGGGGTGCTGGCCAGGATGTGGAAGTCGGACGGCATCTTGGTGACTTTGTCACCGTGGCTCATCCACACGTCGAGGCCGAACAGGCCGTCGGCGTCGATGTGGTCTTCGATGCCGTCGAGCAGGCGGCTCTTGCCGACCACGTCGACGCGGGCGTAACCGAACTCACGCAGCTCGGAACCTTCAACCTTGCCGCCCAGTTGCTCGGCCATGGTCTGCATGCCGTAGCAGATACCGAAGACCGGTACGCCCAAGTCAAAGACTGCCTGCGGGCAGCGAGGGCTGTTGGCTTCGTGCACGGACTCCGGGCCGCCAGCGAGAATGACGCCTTTTGGCGCGAACTCGCGGATCGCATCTTCGTCCATGTCGAACGGGTGCAGTTCGCAGTACACGCCGATTTCACGCACGCGGCGGGCGATCAGCTGGGTGTACTGGGAACCGAAGTCGAGGATCAGGATGCGGTGAGCGTGAATGTCGAGGGCCATGATTCAGTCTCGTCTAAGTAATTCAGAAACAGTCGTGATTCAGAAACAACTCGGGGCTGAATAGAACAGCCCCGGTTGCTTAACGATTTGCTTGAAGCCTCAACCTACGCGGTAGTTTGGCGCTTCTTTGGTGATCTGTACGTCGTGAACGTGGGACTCGGCCATGCCAGCGCCGGTGATCCGCACGAACTCAGGCTTGGTGCGCATTTCTTCGATGTCGGCACTGCCGGTGTAACCCATCGAGGAACGCAGGCCGCCCATCAGCTGATGGATGATGGCGCTCAGGGTGCCCTTGTACGGCACACGCCCTTCGATACCTTCCGGAACCAGCTTCTCGGCACCCGCGGAGGAGTCCTGGAAGTAACGGTCGGAGGAACCTTGAGCCTGGGACATGGCGCCCAGCGAACCCATGCCACGGTAGGCCTTGTACGAACGACCCTGGAACAGTTCGATCTCGCCTGGTGCTTCTTCAGTACCGGCGAACATCGAGCCCATCATCACGCAGGAAGCACCGGCAACGATGGCCTTGGACAGGTCACCGGAGAAGCGGATACCGCCGTCGGCGATCAACGGCACGCCAGTGCCTTCAAGGGCAGCGGCAACGTTGGCGATGGCACTGATTTGCGGCACGCCGACACCGGCGACGATACGGGTGGTGCAGATCGAGCCCGGGCCGATACCGACCTTGACTGCGTCAGCGCCGGCTTCGGCCAGGGCCTTGGCGGCGGCGCCGGTGGCGATGTTGCCGCCGATCACTTGTACTTCAGGGAAATTCTCTTTAACCCAGCGAACGCGGTCGATCACGCCTTTGGAGTGACCGTGAGCGGTGTCGACCACCACCACGTCAACGCCGGCATTGACCAGGGCCGCGACGCGGTCACCGGTGTCTTTACCGGTACCGACAGCGGCGCCAACGCGCAGACGACCTTGATCGTCCTTGCTGGCCAGCGGGTAGGCCTTGGCTTTTTCGATGTCGTTGACGGTCATCATGCCTTTGAGGGCGAATTTGTCGTCGACGATCAGCACGCGCTCGATGCGGTGCTTGTGCAGCAACTCACGCACATCGTTCTTGTTGGCGCCTTCCTTGACCGTGACCAGACGCTCTTTGGGCGTCATCACTTCACGGACACTGACGTCCAGACGGTTTTCGAAGCGCACGTCACGGGAAGTGACGATGCCGACCAGGTCGCCATCGTGCAGTACCGGAACGCCGGAGATGTTGTGCAGGCGGGTCAGTTCGAACAGGTCACGCACCGTGGCGTCAGCCTCGATGGTGATCGGGTCCTTGACCACACCGGCTTCGAACTTCTTGACCTTGCGCACTTCGGCAGCTTGCTGCTCGATGGTCATGTTCTTGTGGATGATGCCGATACCACCTTCCTGAGCCATGGCGATTGCCAGACGGGCTTCAGTGACGGTGTCCATGGCGGCGGAGACCAGTGGAATATTCAGCTCGATGCCACGGGTAAGGCGGGTCTTGAGACTGACTTCGTTAGGAAGCACCTCGGAATAACCAGGCACTAGGAGAATGTCGTCGAATGTCAGAGCTTCTTGGCTGATACGCAGCATCGCGGGGGCTCCCGAGCGGGAAAATGGAAGCGCGCCATTATAGTCAGACACCCCTTCGGGTTCAATGTAAAACTCTGTCTATTATTGATGCGGTGATCGACGGAGGTTTTGAACAGCTTCGCTGGCAAGCCAGCTCCTACAAATTTTCTGCGAATCTGTAGGAGCTGGCTTGCCAGCGAAGAACGATAACGCGGTCATCCAACCGTACTACAACTCGACTTTCACCCAGCTGACCGGCTGATCGAGCCAATCGGCGAATTCATCGAGAAAGCTCTGTTTGAACCCGGCTTCGGCCCAGTTGTTGAAGATGAAACCGAGGTTGGAGAAACCGCATTCCTGCAGGAACAGGAAGCCGTTGATGTCGTCTTCATGCCCGCATTCCGGACAGGTGAAGTTGTCGGTACGCCCCGGCATCCAGTCTTCCAGGCTTTCGAACAGGGCTTCACCCACTTCCTTGCGGCACTCGGCGCAGCCCGCTTCGCCAAGAAATCCCTTGGCTGGCGTATAGATGCAGCGCTTGGTGATGATCTCCAGACCGTTGACCGGCTCGCCGAACGGCAGCGCGTCCGGGTGCAGGACCACCTCACGGGCACCCTCAGCGATGGCGTGGCCCATGCGATTGCCGGTGCGGCCGCACGTGGTCAGCTCTTCCTGGACGATGTTCTTGCGCACCAGCCAACGCACGATCGCCCGGGCCCGGGGTTCGTGTACCGGCAGGGTGGAGATTTTCGGGACGATGATGCTTTGCGAATTCATGGGGTACAGGCCTGAAGCATTGATAGATGACCTGTAGGAGCGAGCCTGCTCGCGATGGTCGTTAACGAAAACGCGTAATCCCTGATTAAACGCGTTGCCCTCAAGTCCATCGCGAGCAGGCTCGCTCCTACAAGGTTGAGTCGGCGAGCCTTTAGAAGGTATAGGCCCGCCGCAGCTGTTTTTACAGCTCGACAACAACCGCCTGCGATGCACGAGTCGCCTTGGCGCGGGCGGCTTCGATCGACTCGTCGCGAGCCAGGGCAACGCCCATGCGGCGCTGGCCGTTTACTTCAGGCTTGCCGAACAGGCGCAGCGCGGTGTCAGGTTCGCTCAAGGCTGTGCCCAGATTGGCGAATGCGGTCTGGGTCGACTGCCCTTCCACCAGGATCACCGCCGAGGCCGATGGCCCGAACTGACGGATCAACGGGATCGGCAGGCCGAGAATGGCCCGTGCATGCAAGGCGAACTGCGACAGGTCCTGGGAGATCAGGGTCACCAGGCCGGTGTCGTGCGGGCGTGGCGAAACTTCGCTGAACCACACCTGATCACCCTTGATGAACAATTCGACCCCGAACAGACCACGGCCACCCAGGGCTTCGGTCACGGCTTTGGCGACGCGTTCGGATTCGGCCAGGGCAATCGGGCTCATGGCTTGCGGCTGCCAGGATTCCTGATAATCGCCCTTCTCCTGACGGTGGCCAACCGGCGCGCAGAAGGTAGTACCGCCGACGTGGCGTACGGTCAGCAAGGTGATTTCGTAGTCGAAGTCGATGAAGCCCTCGATGATCACCCGACCTTTACCGGCACGGCCACCTTCCTGGGCGTAGTCCCAGGCTTTCTGCACGTCATCGACGCTGCGCAACAGGCTCTGGCCCTTGCCCGACGAGCTCATGACCGGCTTGACCACACAGGGGAAACCGAGGTCTTCGACGGCCTTGCTGTAGTCCTCGAAAGTGTCGGCGAAATGGTACGGCGAGGTTGGCAGGTCCAGCTCTTCAGCCGCCAGGCGACGGATACCTTCGCGATTCATGGTCAATTGCGCGGCGCGGGCGGTCGGGATCACGTTGAAACCTTCGGCCTCCAGCTCCACCAGGGTCGCGGTGGCGATGGCTTCGATTTCCGGCACGATGAAGTGCGGTTTCTCGGCTTCGATCACGGCACGCAGGGCAGCGCCGTCGAGCATGTTGATCACGTGGCTGCGGTGCGCCACCTGCATGGCCGGCGCGTTGGCGTAGCGGTCCACGGCAATCACTTCAACGCCCAGACGTTGCAGCTCGATCACCACTTCCTTGCCCAACTCGCCACAGCCACACATCAATACGCGGGTCGCGGTAGGCGACAATGGAGTTCCGATACGGCTCATCTGAAGGTCCTCAAGAAGCGGATCATCGAGGATACGGCGCAATAGGCGCGATCCATGGGGAGAAAGCGCGGCATTTTACATGAACTTCAGCCGACGACAGCCTGTTTGCGCAGGCGCCAGGCCATGATCAGCCACACGGCGGTGACCCCGGCGAATTTCGAGCCCAGGGCGGTGAGGATCACCCCCGGCGTCAGGGCGTCGATCATGCCGAAAAAGATAAAGGTATCGAGGGGAATGCTCAGGGCCGAACTTATCCACAGGCGATCATGCAGCGGGCGCCTGGTGATGCTGAACACCAGCCAGTCGATGCACTCGGAAACCGCGAACGCCGTGGCGCTGGCCAGGGCGATGGACGGATCGGAGGTGACATAGGACAGTACCAGCGCCACCAGCATCGCCACGAGGGCGCCATGCCCGAACCGGGTTTGCACCATGTCGCGCAACACAAACACCAGCCCGCCCCAGGCCGACCAGATGATGTCCAGGTGCGGCGCGGTGGAAAAGGCGTAGTTGATCAGCACGACGCTGCAAATGTAGGCGATCAGGAAGAGCATGGGCGGGGGAAGTACCTGTGAATTTGGCGCACAGGATACTGTAGGAGCGAGCCTGCTCGCGATGGTCGTTAACGATAAGGCGGAGAGTCAGGTTCCCCGCGGTGTTCTTGGGTCCATCGCGAGCAAGCTCGCTCCTACAACAGCGGCGGCCTGTCAGGCGCCAGATTTCCCAGGAAGCATCCACACCAACCCACTGGCCTTGGCCCGCTCATGACACAACCCCAGCACCTGGCGCCGCTCGTCGTTGGTCATGCGGCTCCAGCGGGTAATCTCCTCAACCGTGCGTTGGCAACCGGTGCAGATATCATCGTCATCCAGCGCACAAATGTTCACGCAGGGCGACGGCACCGGGCGTTCAGTCGTGCTCATTGTTCCTGCTCGGCCAGATCGCGGGCATAACGCTGCGAATTGTGCACGTAGTGAGCCGCGCTGGCTTCCAGCATTTTGATTTGCGGCTCGGTCAATTCTCGAACCACTTTGCCGGGCGAGCCCATGACCAGCGACCCATCCGGAATTTCCTTGCCCTCGCCGATCAGCGAGTTGGCGCCGATGATGCAGTTCTTGCCAATCCTTGCCCCGTTGAGGATCACCGCGTTGATGCCGATCAGGCTATAGTCGCCGACGGTGCAGCCGTGGAGCATGGCGTTGTGGCCGATGGTCACGCCGGTGCCGATGGTCAGCGGGTAGCCCATGTCGGTGTGCATCACGGTGCCGTCCTGGACGTTGCTGTTCTTGCCGATCAGGATCAACTCGTTATCGCCGCGCAGCACGGCGTTGAACCAGACGTTGGCGCCCTCTTCCAGCTTGACCTTGCCCACCAGCACGGCATTGGGGGCGACCCAGCTCTGTGGATGGGTTTCGACGCGGGCGTCGCCCAGGCGGTATTTCATTGTTGTTTTCCTCAAGGCTCAGGCAGGCTTTTTTCAGCCAGATCAAGATTCAGGTCATGCGAACGATGGCTTCAGATATTGATGAAGCTTTTGGGAGGCTGATGCAGGCTGATTTTGGCGTCATACAGCAGGTTGATCAACTCGACGATCATGATCGCCGTCAGCCCCCAGATCTTGTACTCGCCATAGCGATAGCTCGGCACGTACCAGCTGCGGCCCTGATAGTCGATGCGATGGGTATGTTCGCGAGGGTCTTTGCGGAAAAATTCCAGGGGCACGCTGAACACCGCGGCGATCTCGGCATCGTTGGCCCGGTATTCGACAAAATCCGGGATTATCCCGACATAGGGCGTGACCATGATGCCATGCAGGCTGATCAGCGGGCTGAGCGGGCCGATCACCTCGACCAACCCCGGTGGTAGGCCGATCTCTTCTTCGGCTTCTCGCAGGGCGGTGAATGTCAGGTCGGGGTCTTCGGGGTCACGACGCCCGCCGGGAAAGGCGACTTCGCCGCCATGGGTCGACAGGCCGCTGGCACGCAGGGTCAACACCAGTTCAGGCTCGTCACTGCGGGTGATGGGCACCAGCACCGCCGCTTCGGGAAAACGACGGTCGGTCTCCAATGTGCGTGGTGTGTGGTTACTAACCCGATGCAGTAGCTCGTCCAGCATGAGTGTTCTCGATCTGTGCCTTACCCGGCATCATGCACCAATCGCTGCGGCCGCCCAACCCCCGCAACAGCCCCATGTCGCGAAACGACAACTTGCCGACAGACACTGCCGCACGCCAAGATAGGCGCAGCATTCAGGAACCCCAGCATGAAATTTTGCAGCCAGTGCGGTAACCCGGTGACCCAGCGCATTCCCGAAGGCGATTCGCGCCTGCGTTTTGTCTGCGACAGCTGTCAGGCCATCCACTACCAGAACCCCAACATCGTCGCCGGCTGCGTGGCGACCTGGGGCACCAAGGTGCTGCTGTGCCGGCGTGCCATCGAGCCAAGACGCGGTTACTGGACCCTGCCCGCCGGCTTCATGGAAAACGGTGAGACCATCGAACAGGCCGCCATTCGCGAAACCGCCGAGGAAGCCTGCGCCCGGGTGCGCAACCTGAGCATCTATACCCTGATCGACGTGCCACACATCAGCCAGGTGCATGTGTTCTTCCGTGCCGAGCTGGCGGACCTGGATTTTTCTGCCGGCCCCGAGAGCCTGGAAGTGCAACTATTCGACGAAGCGGACATTCCTTGGGATGAGCTGGCTTTCCGCACGGTAGGTCGTACCTTAGAATGCTTCTTCGCTGACCGGCGGACCGAGGTCTATCCCGTACGGTCCGAATCGATCCCGCCGCTTGCTCAGCCTGCCATTATTTGATGCCATATTGGTATCATTCGTAGCCGCTGAAAAATCGCAGCCTGCGGCAGCTCCTGCAAAAACATCTATAAATAAATAGTCGCGACACCTCCTGGGGAATCGTTTCAATGCGCTGGTTGCTTGCCCTGTTCTGTTTGTCGTTCGTCACGGTGTCCCAGGCTTCTGCCGTGGAAACCCTGGACGGCAAGGTCATCGAGAAAATCCTGATTCTCAAGTCTTCCCATCAATTGCAATTGATCAATGACGGCAAGCCGCTCAAGACCTATCGCATTTCCCTGGGCAAACGGCCCACGGGGCCAAAGCTGATGGAAGGCGACAAACGCACCCCGGAAGGCTTCTACTGGGTTGACTGGCGCAAGGTCAGCGACCGCTTCAACCTGGCAATGCACATTTCCTACCCGAACATCAGCGACTCCGCCCGCGCCCGTCGTGAAGGCGTCGAGCCCGGGGGCATGATCATGATCCACGGCACTCCGGACACCGAGGACACCCCGGAAGACCTGTTTCACACTCTGGACTGGACCGACGGCTGCATCGCCATGCGCAATATGGACATGCGCGAAGTCTGGAACCTGGTGCCGGACGGCACGATGATCGAAATCCGCCCGTAACTCCCCCGACCATTGGTCGCCCTCGAAAAATAAATTCAAAAAATCTCAGCCTGCGGCAGCTCCTACAGCAGTGATACCACTCTGACCTGTAGACGCTGCCGCAGGCTGCGATCTTTGCTGCTGTATCCCCTCGCTCTAATACCACTTAGAACCACCCTCTGAACAATCGGCCAAAACGGCAGGATTTCCCACGCCAAATGCCCGGTGGCGGCGTTGACATGGTATGCAAGTGGTATTAGGTTTCGCCTCACAACCGGGCGACAACCATCCTGCAACCGCATCGGACAATGCCTACATGAATGACCTACGCGCCCTGCGCCCCGACGACACCCAACCCACGCCGCTGTACCTGCAACTGGCACGCAACCTGGAAGCGGCGATCCATGCCGGCCAGTGGAAAGCCGAACAGGCCATGCCGTCGGAGCGCAATCTGAGCGAGACGCTGGGCATCTCCCGCGTCACCGCCCGCAAGGCGCTGGAAGTGTTGTTCGAACAAGGCCTGATCCGCCGTAACCAGGGCTCCGGCACCTTCATCACGCCGCGCCTCGAACAACCGTTGTCGCGCCTTTCCGGCTTCAGTGAAATGCTCCGCCTCAAGGGTTTCGTGCCCGGCTCGCAATGGCTGGAGCGGGAAATCACCCTGCCGACCCACGAAGAGCTGATCCGCCTCGGCCTGTCGCCCAACGACAAGGTCGCGCGGCTCAAACGCCTGCGCAAGGCCGACGACACCGTGATGGCCATCGAGATGAGCACCCTGCCCGCCTCGATCATTGCCAACCCGCAATTGGTCGGCGACTCCCTCTACGAATTCCTCGACGGCATCGGCAAACCGGTTGTCCGCGCCCTGCAGCATATCCAGGCGATCAACGCCTCGGACGAGTTCGCCGCGCTGGTCGGCATCGCCCCCGGCACTGCGATGCTGCTGATGACCCGGGTCGGCTACCTGGAAGACAACACGCCAATCGAAGTCACCGACACCTATTGCCGTAACGACTACTACGACTTTGTGGCAGAGCTTCGCCGCTAGGACGCTGCACCGCGAAGCCTTCAAACCAGAGAACCGATCATGTCCGAAGACAACATCCTCACCGCTCACGGCTGGGTTCGCGGCCGACTGGTCCACGCTCACGGCAAAGTCGTGTCGATCGAAGGCCAGCCCAGCGATCCGGCAGACAACGACCTGCCGTACCTGCTCCCGGGTTTCATCGACCTGCACGTTCACGGCGGCGGCGGCAAAGACATCATGGAAGGCGCGCCGGCCTTTGAAACCATCACCCGAACCCACCTGCGCTTCGGCACCACGTCGCTGCTGGCCACCACCATGACCGCGCCGAGCGACGAGATTTCCAGCGTGCTCAAAGCCGTCGGCGAATTCTGCGAACTGCGGCCCCAAGGCTGCGCCCGGGTACTCGGCGTGCACCTCGAAGGCCCGTACATCAACCCCGGCAAGCTCGGCGCGCAACCCAACTTCGCCCACACGGCGCTGATGGCCGAAGTCGAAGCGTACCTGGCGCTCGCACCGATCCGGGTGATCACCATTGCTCCGGAAATCGCCGGTCACGATGCCTTGATCCGTGACCTCAGCAGCCGCGGCATCCGCATGCAGATCGGCCACACCCTGGGCAGCTATGAGGAAGGCGTGGCTGCGCTGGAGGCCGGCGCCAGCAGTTTCACCCACCTCTACAACGCCATGAGCCCGCTGCATCACCGTGAGCCGGGGATCGTCGGTGCCGCGTTGGCCCACGCCCAATACGCCGAACTGATTCCGGACTTGCTGCACGTGCACCCCGGCGCCATCCGCGTGGCCCTGCGCTCGATTCCATGCCTGTACTGTGTCACCGACTCGACCGCGGCCGCCGGCATGCCCGACGGCGAATACAAGCTCGGCAGCCACACCGTGACCAAATGCCTGGGCGGCGTGCGCCTGCCTGACGGCACCCTGGCCGGCAGCACGCTGACCATGGATCAGGCCCTGCGCAACCTGGTGAAGATCGGCCTGCCCATCGCCGAAGCCTCGCAGCGCCTGTCGCAATTCCCCGCCGACTACCTCGGCATCACCGAACGCGGGCGCCTGCAACCGGGGGCCTGGGCCGACTGCGTGCGGCTGGATCGCTCATTGAAGCTGACCGCTGTAATGGTCGAAGGAGAAGACATTGACTTCAAAAATGCTTGAAGAGGCGCTGTCCTCGTTCGAGGCCGTGCAAGTCCAGTTGCAAAAACTCGACCCGCAGATGATCGAGATCGCCGGACGCCTGCGCCGTCAGCCGCCGCAAGTGGTCATGACCGTGGCACGCGGCAGCTCCGACCACGCCGCCAGCTACTTCGCCTACCTGACCATGCAGCTGCTGGGCATCCCGGTGGCGTCAATGCCAATGTCGGTGGTGACCATGCAACAGGCACCGTTGAAGGTCAGCGGTCAGGTGGCATTCGCCTTTTCGCAATCGGGGCAGAGCCCGGATCTGGTCAACAGCCTGCGCCTGTTGCGCAAGCGCGGCGCCCTGAGCATTTCACTGGTCAATGCCGAAGACTCGCCCCTGGAAGCCGCCTGCGAATTCAGCCTGCCGCTGTGTGCCGGCACCGAAAGCAGCGTTGCCGCGACCAAGAGCTTCATCGCCACCCTCAGCGCCAGCGCCCGGCTGATTGGCCACTGGAAAGAAGACACCGAACTGCTCGAAGCCGGCCTCGCCTTGCCCGATGGCCTGCGCGACGCCGCGCAACAGGACTGGAGCCTGGCCATCGACGCCCTGCGCGATTGCCAACGCTTGATGGTGATCGGCCGTGGCGCCGGTTTTGCCATCGCCCAGGAAGCGGCGCTCAAATTCAAGGAAACCTCGGCGATCCAGGCCGAAGCCTTCAGCAGCGCCGAAGTCCGTCATGGCCCGATGGCGCTCATCGACGAAAACTACCCGTTGCTGATCTTCGCCCCGCGCGGTGCCGAACAGGCCGGCCTGCTGAGCCTGGCCGCCGACATGCGCCAGCGCGGCGCCCGTGTCCTGCTGGCCGCCCCGGATGACGTGCTCGAACGCGACCTGACCCTGACCCGCGCCGAACACCCGGCCCTCGACCCGATCCTGGCGATCCAGAGTTTCTACGTGATGGCTGCCGGACTGGCGGTTGCACGCGGCATGGACCCGGACCAGCCGCGGCATTTGAGCAAAGTCACCCGTACGCACTAAAGCCCCCCCCCTGTAGGAGCTGGCTTGCCAGCGAAGGTGCCCTCGAGCCATGCACCGTCAGTGAGACCGTCTTCGCTGGCAAGCCAGCTCCTACAGAGATAGGCGCGTTGATCCGAACCGATGTTTTGAATGAGACCGAGCCATGCATAACAACAATAAAGAGCTGACTTTAAGCGCCCCGCTCAGCGGCCCGGTGCTCACGCTCGCCAAAGTCCCGGATGCGGTGTTTGCCAGCGGCGCCATGGGCGACGGGATCGCCATCGACCCGTTGAACGATACCCTTCATGCGCCGTGCGCGGGCGTGGTGGTGCATGTCGCCCGCACCGGTCATGCGGTGACCCTGCGTGCCGACAACGGTGCGGAACTGCTGTTGCACCTGGGCCTCGACACCGTCGAACTGCAAGGCCAGGGCTTTTCGATGCTGGTGCAAGAAGGTGCACGGGTTGCCAATGGCCAACCCCTGCTGCGCTATGACCTGGACCGGGTCGCGCAACAATGCAAAAGCCTGGTCAGCCTGCTGATCCTCACCAACAGCCAGGACTTTCAGGCACGGCCCATCACCCTCAAATCGGTGAAAGTCGGCGAGCCGTTGCTGCACATCATTCGCCGCCAGGGCGTGGTCGCGCAGGCGGACGTGGAGCTTGCCGGCGAAGAAGTGCTCGGCCACATCCGCATCGCCCATCGTGGCGGTCTGCATGCCCGGCCAGCCGCGTTGATCCGTCAGACCGCCCTGGGTTTCAAAAGCAAATCCCGGCTGCATTTCGCCGGTAAATCGGCGACCTGCGACAGCCTGATCGGGCTGATGGGTCTGGCCATCGGCGAGCATGACGAAGTGCAGGTCAGTTGCCAGGGGCCGGATGCCGAAGCCGAACTGCAAGCCTTGCTGACTGCGCTGTCCACGGCACTGGCCGAAGAGCATCACGCCGCCGCCCCGGCACCGATGATCCAGCGCAACCGAGTGGCCGAAGCCGGTGTGTTGCACGGTGTCTGCGCCGCTCCGGGGCTGGTCGGCGGGCCGCTATTGCGCTTGAACGCGATCAGCCTGCCTGCGGATGCCGGGCACAATGATCCGGTGCAGCAACGGCAAACCCTCGATACTGCGTTGACCCAGGTCCGCAGCGAAATCGCCGGCACCCTGGACCAGGCCAGAAAACACAGGAACACTGACGAAGAAGCCATCTTCGCCGCCCATCTCGCGCTGCTGGAAGACCCGGCATTGCTGGATGCGGCCCGCCGGTCCATCGACCTCGGCACCGCGGCGACCCACGCCTGGAGCCAATCGATCGACGTGCAGTGCGACGTGCTCCAGCAGCTGGGCAGCACGCTGCTGGCCGAACGCGCCAACGACCTGCGCGACCTCAAGCAACGGGTGCTGCGCGCCCTGCTCGGCGAGACCTGGCATTACGACGTGCCGGCCGGCGCCATCGTCGCGGCGCATGAACTGACGCCATCCGATTTGCTGCAACTGAGCCAGCAAGGCGTCGCCGGACTGTGCATGGCCGAAGGCGGTGCGACCTCCCACGTGGCGATTCTGGCCCGGGGCAAAGGCCTGCCGTGCGTGGTGGCTCTGGGCTCGACGTTGCTCGATCAGCAACAGGGGCAACCGGTAGTGCTGGACGCCGACGGCGGTCGCCTCGAACTGACACCCAATGCCGAGCGCCTGGCGGACGTGCGCCAGATGCAACAGCAACAGCAACAACGCCGGGCCGAACAACAGCTCCAGGCGCATACACCCGCGCTGACCACCGACGGTCTGCGCATCGAAGTCGCCGCCAATGTGGCGTCCAGTACGGAAGCGGCAGACGCATTGGCCAATGGCGCCGACGGCGTCGGCTTGCTGCGCACCGAATTTCTCTTCGTCGACCGCCATACCGCGCCGGACGAACAGGAACAACACCACGCCTATCAAGCCGTGCTCGATGCCATGGGCGACAAGTCGGTGATCATTCGCACCATCGACGTTGGCGGTGACAAGCAACTCGACTACCTGCCACTGCCCGCCGAGGCCAATCCGGTGCTCGGCCTGCGCGGCATTCGTCTGGCCCAGGCCCGCCCGGAATTGCTCGACCAGCAACTGCGCGCCCTGCTGCACGTCACGCCGTTGTCCCGTTGCCGGATCCTGTTGCCGATGGTCACCGAGGTCGAGGAGTTGCTGCACATCCGCCAGCGCCTCGACGCCTTGTGCACCGAACTGGGCCTGAGCGAGCGCCCGGAGCTGGGGGTGATGATTGAAGTTCCGGCCGCCGCACTGCTGGCTGAACAGCTGGCGGAACACGCGGACTTCCTGTCCATCGGCACCAACGACCTGTCGCAATACACCCTGGCCATGGATCGCGACCACGCCGGTCTCGCCTCGCGGGTCGATGCCCTGCACCCGGCGCTGCTGCGCTTGATCGCCCAGACCTGCGCCGGTGCCGCACAGCACAAACGTTGGGTCGGGGTTTGTGGGGCGCTGGCCTCCGATCCGCTGGCCACTCCGGTGCTGATCGGGCTGGGCGTGAGCGAACTGTCCGTGAGCCCGGTGCAGATCGGTGAAATCAAGGATCGCGTGCGCCATCTCGATGCCAGCCAATGCCGTCGCATCAGCCTGGACCTGCTCAAGCTGAGCAGCGCCGGTGCGGTGCGTCACGCCTGTCACCAGCATTGGCCTCTGAGCTAAAGAACAACAAAAAATCCAGGGAGTACCGCCATGTACCAATATTTTATCGAAGGCCTGCAGCGCCTCGGCCGCGCGCTGATGCTGCCGATCGCGATCCTGCCGATTGCCGGCCTGCTGCTGCGCCTGGGCGACACGGACCTTTTGAACATCGCGATCATCCACGACGCCGGCCAGGTGATTTTCGCCAATCTGGCGCTGATTTTCGCCATCGGCATCGCGGTCGGGTTCGCCAGGGACAACAACGGCACGGCCGGTCTGGCCGGGGCCATCGGTTATCTGGTGATGGTGTCCACGCTCAAGGTGCTGGATGCGAGCATCAACATGGGCATGCTCGCCGGGATCATCAGCGGCTTGATGGCCGGCGCGCTGTACAACCGTTTCAAGGACATCAAGCTGCCGGAGTACCTGGCGTTCTTTGGCGGCCGGCGCTTTGTGCCGATCGCGACCGGTTTCAGCGCGGTCGGCCTGGGCGTGGCGTTCGGACTGATCTGGCCGCCGGTCCAGCACGGCATCAACAGCTTCGGCGCGTTGCTGCTGGAGAGCGGCAGTGTCGGGGCATTCATTTTCGGTGTGTTCAACCGCCTGCTGATCGTCACCGGCCTGCACCACATCATCAACAACATGGCCTGGTTCGTGTTCGGCAACTTCACCGACCCGACCACAGGTGCCTTGGTAACCGGCGACATATCGCGCTACTTTGCCGGCGACCCGAAAGGCGGCCAATTCATGACCGGCATGTTCCCGGTGATGCTCTTCGGCCTGCCCGCCGCCTGCCTGGCGATGTACCGCAACGCCCTGCCGGAACGGCGCAAAATCATGGGCGGGATATTCCTGTCGATGGCCCTGACTTCATTCCTGACCGGCGTCACCGAACCCATCGAATTCGCCTTCATGTTCCTCGCGCCGCTGCTGTTCTTGCTGCATGCGCTGCTGACCGGCCTGTCCATGGCGGTCACCAACCTGTTGAACATCCACCTCGGTTTTACCTTTTCCGGCGGCTTCATCGACATGATCCTCGGCTGGGGAAAATCCACCAATGGCTGGCGCGTGGTCCCGGTCGGCCTGGTCTATGCGCTGATCTATTACCTGGTGTTCGACTTCTGTATCCGTCGTTTCAATCTCAAGACGCCGGGACGGGAAGACACTGCTGCCACTGAAAAAACCGCCGTGGCGGACAGCGACCGTGCCGGGGCCTACATCAAGGCCTTGGGCGGCGCCGAAAACCTGATCACCGTCGGCGCCTGCACCACTCGGTTGCGACTGGACATGGTGGATCGCAACAAAGCCTCGGATGCGGACTTGAAAGCACTAGGTGCCATGGCGGTGGTGCGTCCGGGCAAGGGCGGGAGTTTGCAAGTGGTGGTGGGGCCGATGGCCGACGCGATTGCCGATGAAATTCGCCTGGCGATGCCGGCATTGGGACGCGCATTGATCTCCACTCCTCCCGTCATCGTCGACCTGCCGCCAGCCGTCACTGTGGCAAAAACTGAGGCCCAACAATGGCTGAGCGCACTCGGCGGCGGCGACAATGTGTTGCAACTGGACTGCGTGGCCATGACCCGGATTCGTCTGCAATTGGCGGATGGCAAGGCCATCTCGGAGTGCGATTTGAAGGCACTGGGTTGTCAGGGTGTGAGTCAGCTTGAAGGCGGGATCTGGCATCTGTTGGTGGGTGACAAGGCGGCGAGTTTGAATGATGCGCTGGAGGGGTTGGTCAATCGCAGTGAGGTGAGTGCCAAGGTTTAGTTCTGAGTTGTCTGGCAGGCCGCCATCGCTGGCAAGCCAGCTCCCACAAGGTTCTCGGATGTACACAGCATTCGCGTACGACATAAAACACTGTGGGAGCTGGCTTGCCAGCGATGAGGCCCTGATTATCACCACAAAATCCCGGGCAACAAAAAACCCGCTGAAATCACTTTCAGCGGGTTTTTCACTTTAGCGGCGCAGGATCAAAAATCCTCCAACCGCCACACCTCATAAGCCGGCGTCTCATAGGGATGGCTCTGTTTCAAAGCCGTCACCACCGAGCGAATCAACTCATCGGCCACCACCAGCTCAACCTTCCATTCCTCGACCTGCTCGACCTGCCCCGCTTCGCCAATGAACGGCTGACTGCCGTCCAACGGACGAAACTGGCCCAGGCCCAACACTTGCCACGCGCAGTGATCGTAAGCGCCGATCCGTCCGCCACCGGCGGCGAATACGGCGCTCTTCACGTCTTCGACGTGACTGGCTGGAACAAAAAAGCTGAGCTTGTACACGGTGTTTAGTTCACCCAGACGCGAGCATTACGGAACATGCGCATCAGCGGTGCATCTTCGTTCCAGTCATCCGAACGCCACGAGTTCTGCACGGCGCGGAATACACGCTCCGGGTGCGGCATCATGATGGTGACGCGACCGTCGCGACTGGTCAGGCCGGTGATCCCGCGCGGCGAACCGTTCGGGTTGGCCGGGTAGCTTTCGGTGACCTTGCCGTGGTTGTCGACAAAACGCATCGCCACGCAACCCGACAGATCGGCTTCCAGCAGTGCTTCTTCGCTGGCGAACTCGGCATGGCCTTCACCGTGGGCGATGGCGATCGGCATACGCGAACCGGCCATGCCCTGCAGGAAGATCGAGTTCGACTCCTGGATCTGCACCATGGCCACACGGGCTTCGAACTGCTCGGAACGGTTACGCACAAAGTGCGGCCAGAACTCGCTGCCCGGGATCAGCTCGTGCAGGTTGGACATCATCTGGCAACCGTTGCACACGCCGAGGGTGAAGCTGTCGCTGCGTTCGAAGAAGCCCTGGAACGCATCGCGGGCACGGCTGTTGAACAGCGCCGACTTGGCCCAGCCTTCACCGGCACCCAATACGTCGCCGTAAGAGAAACCGCCGCAAGCGACCATGCCCTTGAACTCGTTCAGGTCGACACGGCCGGCCAGAATGTCGCTCATGTGCACGTCGATCGCGTTGAAACCGGCGCGGTCGAACGCAGCCGCCATTTCCACCTGACCGTTGACGCCCTGCTCACGCAGTACGGCAACCTGTGGGCGGATGCCCTTCTTGATGTAAGGCGCGGCGATGTCCTGGTTGATGTCGTAGCTCAGCTTGACGCTCAGGCCCGGGTTGTCTTCTTCCAGCAGCACGTCGAACTCTTGTTCGGCGCAGTCGGCGTTGTCACGCAGACGCTGGATCTGGTAGCTGGTCTCGGCCCACTGGCGTTGCAGCAGACGGCGCTGGCCTTCGAACACGGTGTCACCGTTGAAGGTGATGCTGATCTCGCCATTGTTGATTGGCTGACCGATCACCGACACGCAATCGCCCAGGCCGGCTGCGCTGAACTGCGCAAGAATGTCCGGGGTGGCGTCCTGGCGAACCTGAATCACGGCACCCAGTTCTTCGTTGAACAGGATCGCGGCGATGTCGCTGGAAGAGTCCGCCAGGCTGTCGAGGTTCAGGCTCAGGCCGCAGTGACCGGCGAACGCCATTTCCACCACGCTGGTCAACAGACCGCCGTCGGAACGGTCGTGGTAAGCCAACAGGTGACCGTCGGCGTTGAGGCCCTGGATCACGGCGAAGAAGGCTTTCAGGTCTTCGGCGTCGTCGACGTCCGGAGCCTGCTTGCCGAGCTTGCCGTGAACCTGTGCCAGGATCGAGGCGCCCATGCGGTTCTGGCCGCGGCCCAGGTCGATCAGGATCAGGTCGGTGGTGCCCTTGTCCATGCGCAGTTGCGGGGTCAGGGTCTGACGGATGTCAGTCACTGGCGCGAAACCGGTCACGATCAGGGACATTGGCGACGTGACAGCCTTGTCCACGCCTTCATCGCTCCAGCGGGTGGCCATGGACATCGAGTCCTTGCCCACCGGAATGGTGATGCCCAGCTCAGGGCACAGTTCCATGCCGACCGCTTTCACGGTGTCGTACAGGCGTGCATCTTCACCCGGGTGACCGGCAGCGGACATCCAGTTCGCCGACAGTTTGATGTCGGAGATCTTGCCGATGCGCGAAGCGGCGATGTTGGTCAGGGTTTCGCCGATGGCCATGCGGCCCGATGCCGGAGCGTCCAGCAGTGCCAGCGGAGTACGCTCGCCCATGGCCATGGCTTCACCGGTGTAGACGTCGAAGCTGGTGGCGGTGACGGCAACGTCGGCCACCGGCACCTGCCACGGGCCGACCATCTGGTCACGGGCCACGAGGCCGGTGATGGTGCGGTCGCCGATGGTGATCAGGAAGCTCTTGCTGGCCACGGCCGGGTGATGCAGAACGCGCTCCACGCAGTCGGCAATGTTCAGGGTCGACGGATCGAAGTCATCGCCCAGTTCGGCTTCACGCACCACCGAACGGTGCATGCGCGGGGCCTTGCCCAGCAATACTTCCAGTGGCATGTCCACCGGGCTGTTGCCGAAATGGCTGTCGGTGACGGTCAGCTGTGGTTCGGCAGTGGCTTCGCCAACAACGGCAAACGGGCAGCGCTCGCGTTCGCAGATCGCCTTGAAGCGCTCGAAATCCGCCGGGCCGACGGCCAGAACATAACGTTCCTGGGATTCGTTGGACCAGATTTCGTGCGGGGCCATGCCCGGCTCGTCGTTTGGAATGTTGCGCAGTTCGAAACGGCCACCGCGGTCGCCGTCGTTGACCAGTTCCGGGAAGGCGTTGGACAGACCGCCCGCACCCACGTCGTGGATGAAGCTGATCGGGTTCTTGTCGCCCAGTTGCCAGCAACGGTCGATGACTTCCTGGCAGCGACGTTCCATCTCCGGGTTTTCACGCTGTACCGAAGCGAAGTCCAGGTCTGCCGAGCTGGTGCCGGTGGCCATGGAGGAAGCTGCACCGCCGCCCAGGCCGATCAGCATCGCCGGGCCGCCGAGCACGATCAGCTTGGAGCCGACGACGATCTCGCCTTTCTTGACGTGTTCTTCACGGATGTTGCCCATGCCGCCAGCCAGCATGATCGGCTTGTGGTAGCCACGAACTTCGTCACCGTGCGGGGTGGTGATCGATTGTTCGAAGGTACGGAAGTAACCGGTCAGCGCCGGACGGCCGAATTCGTTGTTGAATGCA
This sequence comes from Pseudomonas sp. GM55, assembly GCF_000282395.1. Classification (NCBI taxonomy): domain Bacteria; kingdom Pseudomonadati; phylum Pseudomonadota; class Gammaproteobacteria; order Pseudomonadales; family Pseudomonadaceae; genus Pseudomonas; species Pseudomonas sp. GM55. The sequence continues at coordinate 39,887 of NZ_AKJJ01000033.1, forward strand.
GCGCCGCCCAATGGGCCTTCGATCATGATGTCCAGCGCGGTGACGATGCGCTCGGGCTTGCCGTACGGCACTTCCCACGGCTGTTCGAAGCCCGGGATCTGCAGGTTGGACACGGTGAAACCGGTCAGGCCGGCTTTCGGCTTGGCACCACGGCCGGTAGCGCCTTCGTCGCGGATTTCGCCACCGGAACCGGTGGACGCGCCCGGGAACGGAGCAATCGCGGTCGGGTGGTTGTGGGTTTCAACCTTCATCAGGATGTGCACCGGCTCCTGCACCGCGCCGTACTGGCGGGTTTCAGGGTCCGGGAAGAAGCGACCGGCCACGGAGCCGACGATCACCGAGGCGTTGTCCTTGTAAGCCGACAGGACACCTTCGTTGTGCATCTGATAGGTGTTCTTGATCATGCCGAACAGGCTTTTTTCCTGGCTCTGGCCGTCGATGTCCCAACTGGCGTTGAAGATCTTGTGACGGCAGTGCTCGGAGTTCGCCTGGGCGAACATCATCAGTTCGATGTCATGCGGGTTGCGCTTCAAGCCGACGAAGGCGTTGACCAGGTAGTCGATCTCGTCTTCGGCCAGGGCCAGGCCCAGCTCGGTGTTGGCTTTTTCCAGCGCGGCACGGCCGCCACCCAGCACGTCGATCGCGGTCAGGGGTTTCGGTTCGGCGTGGCTGAACAGGCCGGCGGCCTGTTCGAGGTTGCCCAGGACGATCTGGGTCATGCGATCGTGCAGACCGTCAGCGATCAGCTGAGCTTCAGCGTCGCTGAACTGGCCGGCCACGTAGAACGCAATGCCGCGCTCCAGGCGCTGGATTTTCGCCAGGCCACAATTGCGGGCGATGTCACTGGCCTTGCTCGACCAAGGCGAGATGGTGCCAAAACGCGGCAACACCAGGAACAGACGACCGGTCGGTTCTTGTACCGGAACGCTTGGACCGTACTTCAGAAGGCGCGCAAGCACCTGCTGTTCGTCGCCGGTCAGGACGCCGGTAACTTCGGCGAAGTGAGCGAATTCAGCATACAGGCCACTGACAGCCGGAACCTTCTGGCTCAGTTGCTCAAGGAGCTTGCTGTGGCGAAAGGCAGAAAGGGCAGGAGCGCCGCGCAGGATCAACATCTTCGGGACAGCCTCGGGAAGGGGTGTGCTTTGAGGCCGTGCATTCTAGCCTAAACAGCCCGCGACATCACCCGAAACGCTACACACGGTTGCACCCGGGCGTCGATTTGTGTTTCTGCCTCGAAAGTCAGGTTAACGCGGCGTGTGACGACAGCTTATTTTTACTGTAACAAAATGCAGACCAGGCCCATTCCTGCGGGGTTTCGGCCGGTTTTGTGATCGCTAGCAGACAAGCCCTTCGCTGTCGAGATATGGCGCCCGTGGTCCTTTGCGTATACTGCGCAGATGTTTTCCCCAACGGCTTTACGTCCGCGGTACGCCAAATGGCTGATCGCAACCGGACTCTTCCTGATGCTCGGTGGCTGTGTTGATAAACCCAACACGCTCGAGCGCGTAAAGGAGGATGGTGTGCTGCGGGTGGTTACCCGAAACAGTCCCGCCACCTACTTTCAGGATCGCAACGGTGAAACCGGCTTCGAATACGAGCTGGTGAAGCGCTTCGCCGACGATCTGGGGGTCGAGCTCAAGATCGAGACCGCCGACAACCTCGACGACCTGTTCAATCAGGTAGGCAAGCCCAACGGTCCGGTGCTGGCGGCTGCCGGCCTGGTCAGCAGCGAAGAGCGCAAGAAGCAGGTGCGCTTCTCGCACTCCTACCTGGAAGTCACCCCGCAGATCATCTACCGCAACGGCCAGTCACGACCGACCGACGCGAAGGATCTGGTGGGCAAGAAGATCATGGTGCTCAAGGGCAGCACCCACGCCGAACAATTGGCGCAGTTGAAACAGAAGTTTCCCGGCATCGAATACGAAGAGTCTGACGCGGTCGAGGTCGTCGATCTCCTGCGCATGGTCGACGAAGGCCAGATCGACCTGACGCTGGTCGACTCCAACGAAGTCGCGATGAACCAGGTGTACTTCACCAACATCCGGGTCGCCTTCGACCTCGGTGATGCCAGCAACCAGAGCTGGGCCGTCGCACCGGGCGACGACAACAGCCTGCTCAACGAAGTCAACGAGTACCTCGACAAGGTCAAGAAAAACGGCACCCTGCAACGCCTCAAGGACCGCTACTACGGGCATGTCGACGTTCTCGGCTACATGGGCGCCACCACGTTTGCCCAACACTTGCAGCAACGCTTGCCCAAGTACGAACAGCACTTCAAGTCGTACGCCAAGAAAGAGAAAGTCGACTGGCGCCTGCTGGCGGCCATCGGGTACCAGGAGTCGTTGTGGCAATCGGCCGTCACCTCCAAGACCGGCGTGCGCGGCCTGATGATGCTGACCCAGAACACCGCGCAGGCCATGGGCGTGTCCAACCGCCTCGATCCGAAACAAAGCATCATGGGCGGCGCCAAGTACCTGGCCTACATGAAAGACCAGCTCGACGAGTCGATCCAGGAGCCGGACCGTACCTGGTTTGCCCTGGCGGCCTACAACGTCGGCAGCGGTCACCTGGATGACGCCCGCAAACTGGCGGCCAAGGAAGGGTTGAACCCGGACAAATGGCTGGACGTGAAGAAGATCCTGCCGCGCCTGTCGGAAAAGAAGTGGTACAGCAAGACCCGTTACGGCTACGCCCGTGGCGGCGAACCGGTGCATTTCGTGGCGAACATCCGTCGCTACTACGACATCCTGACCTGGGTCACGCAGCCGCAGCTTGAAGGCGACCAGGTCGCCGAGGGCAAACTGCTGGTTCCGGGGATCGACAAGACCAAACCGGCGCAGGAACCGGCGCCGTTGTAGGAGCGAGCTTGCTCGCGATGGTCGTCAACGATAACGCGAAAAACCTGATGCCCCGCGGCGCCCTCAGGTTTTTCGCGAGCAAGCTCG